>NZ_JAKJSQ010000030.1:0-48087 GCF_050337105.1 Aliivibrio kagoshimensis | reverse complement strand
CAGAATATCTTATCAATTAGTCGTAACTAAGTATTAGACTTTCTGCAAGGAAAAGTATGAGTAAGGAATTAGTTATCTCTTTCAGCATAGGTGCTGCTTTGCCCATGCCATCGCTTGGAGGCGATTTCTGACCTCTAATTTCTTAAATATATTGTAGAGATGTGACTTAATCGTATGCTCACTAATAAAAAGGCGGTCTGCAATTTCAAGGTTAGAGGCGCCCTCTTTCAGGGTTTGAAGAATCTCAGTCTCTCTGCGTGTCAATTCAATATCCGTTGGCGGGTGGTAACTTTGAATACGAGATTCATTTTGATAGTAAGCGAGTAGTTGACCTAACACTTTGCGAGATAGCCAGTTTTCACCTAATAATATCTTCTCTAATCCGGCTGCTACTGTTTCAATTCGGTCAGAGCTTTGAAAGATACCGACAAGGTTTGGCCAGCTAGTTAATTCTTCTGTTTCAAGAGGTTGATCAGAGTTAAGGAGTACTGTCTGTTTGTGGTTAATGTGAGCAAAAATTAATGAATCCATCTCACTAATACTTTTGATAGCAGAAAGGTCAATCAAAAATATGATACGATCTTTGTCTAGGTTCAAAACAGTATGTTGATCATTTGAGATATCAAACAGCGAAATAGCCACGCCAACTTTAGAGTGTAGGTAGTGAAGTAGGGTGGACGATTGTAAATTGGCATTGGATACCAAGACTAGCTGCGCTGAAGGTGTTTTCATAATCTAAGCTATACCATTACATCTGATTAATGTTTGAACATCATACTAAAGTTGTGAAAATTTGAATACGAAATTAGTTTTTTTATGAGAAATAACTCATTACAATTGTGTTAATTTTGTAAAATTTATCAAAAGAGTTTGGCGTAATACACACTTTTTTGCAATTAAATCCAGTGTTCTATTTAGAATATAGATTCAATGCTATGAACGAGAAAATTATTAGTGAATAAAGTTGAAAGAACAACGGCGATATCATTGGCACTCGTCTTTGTATTTAGAATGCTAGGTTTATTTATGTTGATGCCAGTGTTGGCATTGTATGCGAATGATCTTAATGGTTATAGTTTAGCTTGGGTGGGCATTGCGATTGGGGCATATGGCTGCACCCAGGCGCTATTACAGATCCCTGCTGGTTGGTTATCTGATAAGTATGGTCGGAAGCCGATTATTATTATCGGTCTCTTGTTATTTGTTGTCGGCTCTATTGTGGCTGCAGAATCCTCATCCATTTACGGTGTTGCCTTAGGTCGTGCTATTCAGGGGATGGGGGCTATTGCAGCTGCGGTGTTGGCTTTAGCGTCTGATTTAACCAGGGCAGAGCAGCGAACCAAAGTGATGGCTGTTATTGGTATATCGATTGGTCTTTCATTTGCCGTTTCAATGATTCTTGGGCCTTTTCTCGCTGCGCACCTAGGTTTGTCTGGTCTATTTTATGTCATCGCTATCATGGCCATTATTGCGATCCTATTGGTTCTATTTGTAGTACCAACACCTATTAAAAAAAGTGATAAGAAAGCCGCTGACGTTAAACTATCAGGCATAAAAAAAGTGTTCTTGAATCCTAACTTATTAAAGCTGGATTTTGGTGTTTTTGTAATTCACTGCATTATGACGTCACTCTTTATTGCATTACCCCTCCAACTAGCAGCCCATCATTTGGCAGCAGATGAACACTGGCACTTCTATCTTCCTGTTTTTCTGTTGTCATTTCTCTCTTTAGGCCTACTAATGCGATTTGGTAAGCGTAATCAAAAAATCGCTAATTTACTTTCTCTAAGTTGCTTGATTGTTGGGGTCACAATTATTGGGTTTAACCCTAGCTCACTTTGGTTCATCGGCTTTGGTGCTTGGCTCTATTTTTCAGGTTTTAATTATCTTGAAGCCTCCATGCCTTCATTATTGAGTCAAATTGCTCCAGACAGTTATCGGGGCAGCGCATCCGGGGTCTACAGTACCAGTCAATTTTTAGGAGCATTTATTGGTGGTGTCGTCGGAGGGGGGATTATGCAGCTTTATGGTGCTCAAGCCATTTATGGGATGGCAGTTGCTCTTCTGATGTTTTTATTTGTTCTTTGGTATCGTGGATTTCAATCGATTGAAATATAAAGCTAAAAATGCATAGTTGTGTTAATTAATCTAAATTGCGATGGATGTTTCTGTTTTACTCTTTCTTGAGTAATAGCGATTATGCTAAAATGTCAGACCGTTTTAGATTTGTAACAGTGCAACTGCACATCATTTATTATTATTCAGGAGCTCGTTATGGCCAGCCGTGGCATCAATAAAGTAATTTTAGTTGGCAATTTGGGTAATGACCCTGAAATACGCTATATGCCAAGTGGCGGAGCGGTTGCCAATATTACGATTGCAACCTCCGAATCTTGGAGAGACAAAAGCAGTGGCGAGCAACGTGAAAAAACGGAGTGGCACCGAGTTGCTCTTTTTGGCAAGTTAGCAGAAGTTGCAGGTGAATATTTACGAAAAGGATCTCAAGTGTATATTGAGGGCCAACTGCAAACTCGTAAATGGCAAGACCAAAATGGACAAGAGCGCTATACTACAGAAGTCGTTGTTCAAGGCTTTAATGGTGTGATGCAGATGCTTGGTGGTCGTCAAGGTCAAGGTGCCCCTGCTGGTGGACAGCAACAAGGTAACTGGGGACAACCTCAGCAACCTGCAGCTCAGCAGAAGAATTTTGCTCCAAAACAGCAAGCTCCACAACAGCAACAGCCTAAAGTACAGCAGCAAGCGCCTCAACCGGCTCAGCAGCAGTACAATGAACCACCAATGGACTTTGATGACGATATTCCATTTTAATCAATCCGTTTTAATGGTATGAATTCCCTTAAAAACCCTCGTTTATCGAGGGTTTTTCTTTGCTTCCATTACAGCATGTATTCAAGAAACAGCGTGTTGGCTCACTAAGCTGGCTTTAGAGTGTTTAAAAACACATTTAAACGACTATTATTAGAATTATTAAATTATATGGCGGGTACTTAATAGAATGCGAAGCACTCCAAGTTTACGATTAAGTACGCGTTTGATCTCTTTTGTCACACTTACCGTTGTCGCTGCAACATTTATCCTTTTTATTGGAGGGGCGATCAGCTTTAAGCAGTTAGGCAATAACTACCTTAATCACTATCTGCTCAATATCGTAGAGATGATTGGGGAGGAGTTGGAAGATCTCGATGCTACGGAAAACAAAGAGAGTTGGTTGCCAAAACTGCTAAAGGCAAGCAATGTCGTTGAAGCCTCGATTATTAAAGACAAACAGCTTCTTTACTCCTTTAAAGACGAGGGGGTATATAACAGTGCTGCGTTATTCAGACAAACTTACCCATTAAAACAGCATCCAGGGTATTCCATTTCTTTTGCTGCCATTGCTCCCTACACCTCTGTGGCATACTCGATAGGGCCTCTTTTTTCCATTACTATTGCTATTAGTATTATTATTTTAGGATTGATATGGGGGGTAAACTGGCTCCGTCAACAACTATTAGGTTCTGAGCTTCTTGAAGAACGAGGCAGAATGATCCTCGCTGGTAAAGTCGATAAGTTTTCTATTGGTGATGATCTGGAGTGGCCTGCAACGGCGAGCTTTGCGTTAGATAAGTTAATCTCTGAATTGAAAGATGCCAGGCAAGAGCGGAGTCGTTTCGATACCTTTATTCGTACCCAAACCTTTTTAGATCAACTGACCGGATCGGCCAATAGAGTGCTGTTTGACAGTAAATTAGAGTCAATTTTACAAGATAAAGATAGCCAAGGTGCAGTCTTGGTATGTCGGCTGAGTCATTGGGGGGAGTTTAGAGATGAGGCTGGTAAGCAAGAAGGTGACGAGTTAATTGTGGAAGTTGGGGGAGTACTAACAAATCTGATTCAAAAATTTCCTGATGCTGTGTTATCAAGGTATTACAAGTCTGATTTTGCCATTCTTATTCCTCATCAGCGGGTTAAAGAGATCAAAGAGTTCGCGAATCAATGCATTAATATTTTAGAGAAAACATCCCCTCCTGAATTTTTTAATCAAGATGATTGGTTTCATATTGGTATCACTATGTTTAATGGTGGGGAAGAACGAAGTAAGATCCTAGAAGAGCTTGAAACTTCAGTGAAGACATCAGAGTTACAACTATGTAACGGTTGGACACTCTATAAAAAGAGCAATAAAGAGGAAGCGAGAAGTAATGTTCGTTGGAGAACGCTGCTCGATAAAACTTTTGACAATAAAACGTTATTTTTTCAGCGGCAAGCTGTGTATGAAATTGAAGGAAAAAATAGAACCCGAATACATGATGAACTGCTCACTCGTATTTATGATGAAAATGGAGTAGAAATAACGGCTGCACGTTTTTTGCCTGCTGTTGCACAAGTAGGGTATCAAGTCAGAATGGATAAGGTTGTGATTCAACATGCTCTATCCTCATTAAAGGAAAGCCAGTTCACTGAGAATATATCAATTAATTTGCACTCAGTGTCGCTGGGCAACCGTTCGTTTTCTCAGTGGTTAAGTTACGAATTATTGCAACTGCCTAGAGAGAGCCTGAGTCATTTATCTTTTGAATTTTCTGAAGGGCAGCTTTTGGCAAATTACGATGCTGCGAGGCCTGTGATTAAGAGATTATTGGGTTTTGGTTGCAGTATTATTGTTGATCAAGTTGGTCGAACGATAGTCAGTACTCACTATATTAAAGATATTAGAGTCTCATTTTTAAAGTTACATCGAAACCTGATTACTGATATCGATAAGCGTCAAGAGAATCAACTATTTGTTAGGAGCCTCATTGGGTCCTGTGCTAATACTGATACTAAAGTCTTAGCGGTTGGTGTCGACAACCAAGATGAGTTGGATATTTTACAACAATTGGGTGTTGCTGGGGCACAAGGGGAACTTTTTCATGTTGAGGATAAACCTAAAGAGCGTTTTATGAAATTTAGGTTGCCAAAAAGACGAAGTCGATGGGGATAAGTGAGTTTATATTTTTTAATATTCAATTAATGTAGTATCAATTATAACGTTAATACGTCAATTATAGTAAAGTGTTACAATATAATCATACTATTCAAATAGTTATATGTGTAAGTTATGAATCGAGTTTTCATTATGTTTTGGGTCAATGGCTGTTTATGAGTAATTCATCTTTTTTTAGTAAGTTTAACTTTTCTAAGCAAGCGCAAAGTAGACTCTCAATAGTCATACTCTCTGATGGTATTTATGCCGCGACGAGCAATGTCAGTAATCAATTTGAGCAAAGTTACTTTGTGCCCATCTCAGATCCTAGTCATTGGATGAATTCTCTAGTTTCATTAATCCATCAAAATGCTCTCGAGCATCGTCAAGCCAACATCATTTTAGGCTCTCACCTCTACCAAGCTTTCCAGATAGACACGCCCGATATACCCAGAAGTGAATATCAGGGGGCGTTGCCTTTTTTAGTTAAAGACTTGGTCACTGAACGACTTGGCGATATTGTGGCTGATGGTTTCCCACTATCACCGTTAGGTAAGTTGCAGACGTATGTAACTAAAAGACAAGTTATCGAGTCAGTGAGCAAAATTTGCCATGAGAATGATATATCTCTACAGCGAATTGTTCCTGAAGATATGGCTTGGGGGGTAGTGAATAAAGAGTCAGAAAGTTACATGCTTTTGTATCGTGATATTAAGTCTGACTTTAAACTATCCGCTTATAAAGAGAGTAATATCTGCTTCAATCGTTCGTTGAGGGGAGTAACTCCCCCCTTAACAGGCGCTAATTTGAATAGCTTACAGCTAGATGCATTAGCACTAGAGTTGCAGCGTTCATTAGACTATTTAACCTCTCAGCTGCAAAGTGTTGCGATTAACAACCTCTACTTTATGTGTGATGGCGAGGAGCCACTTCAATTAACAGAGGAGTTACAAGCGAGATTAGGGGTAAGTGTTAAGCAATTGCCTTTAGCCGAAGATGCATTAAAGAGTTGTGGTGATACGCTTGCATGGTCTGGTTTACAACTCACCGATGACGGTGTCAATTTATATCCAGAGCACCTGAAACCAACATTTGATCACTTTACGTTTAAAAATGTTGTGATTGGCTGGGTTATTCTTGGTTTTGTTATGGCTATTGTTTCCTCCGTCATTCTCTTTAATCACTCTGAAGAGTCAAAAAAACTCACTCATTTGACCGCGGAAAGCCAGCAGCAGATGCTAGAGTTAGAGCAATTAAATAAGAAATTAGCATTACATAAACCATCGGCTTCCAAAATAGCGGCGGTGGAACGGTTAAAGAAAGATATTAAAGCTAAAGAGGCGTCATTTAGGGCAATAGATCAGTTGGATAATAGTTCTCAAATCGGGTTCTCCGGAGTGATGAAAAGTTTAACGACGATTGGAAAAAACGATATATCACTGTCAAAAATATTTATCCAAGGTGAGAGTATGAGTTTTTCCGGATTAGCTCGAAATGCCACGGTAGTTCCAAAGTGGATTCAAGCCTTTAAATCTGAAATGCATTTAGTCGGAAGAACCTTTGGCAAACTCTCAATTCTTCATGATGAAAATGGGCGTGTTACTTTCACATTAACCACTAAAGATGGAGGTGAGAAATGAACAGTCCATGGCACGGTCTCAATGAAAAATTCAGTCAATTAAATCGCAGGGAAAAAATACTCATTCTAATTGTGGGCTGGGTATTAACACTATTTATGGCCTTCACCTTTATTCTTGAGCCTCAGTTAACGTCTTTAACTGAAGTGAAAAGAGAGGTGGAGAGTGAGAAACAAACAATTAATATCAATAAGCAGCAGATTGATTTGGCCTTGTTGCAACTAAAACAGGATCCGAATAAGAGTATTGATACAGAGTACCAACAGCTGACTATAAAAAGCCAAACTCTCTCTTTTGAGTTGTCTGAGGTTGTGGCTAGCCTTGTGTCTCCCAGCCAAATGGCAGTGTTATTAGAAACCGTTTTGCAAGGCTCAACGAACTTACAACTGGTATCTTTAGAGTCCTTGCCTGCTGAGCAGCTCATTGATGGGGAGAATAATGCTGGATATTTTGTGCATCCGGTAAAAATTGTCTTACAAGGTAAGTTTTTTGATATTGATGCTTATTTATCACAGTTGGAGACACTACCTGTGAACTACTATTGGCGGACTTTTGATTATGAAGTTGAGAAGTATCCAATCGCAGCGTTAACACTGGTTGTTTATACGTTAGGCTCAGATGAGGACTTTATTGGTGGTTAAGTATAAATATCTATTATTGATGATCTGTGGAGTAAGTGTTGTTGCTCAAGCGGAAACGACAGTGAAAACGCAACATGATCCCACTGAACCATTAGGGTGGATGACTCCGAAACAGGTCGTCACAAAGAAAGCAACACCGAGAGAAAAAGTACCAACGCTGCAGTTGTTAACCTGCATTAATGAACAACCTTGCAGTGCCGTCATAAACAGTAAGATGGTTCATAAAGGTGATAATGTTTCTGGGTATAAAGTCGTTAATATTGATGACAAACGTGTGACTATAAAAAAAGGCTCCAGAACATGGAAGTTAGAACTTTTTTCATCAGATATCAAACAGTAAGGTTTAAAGAAGATGCGTAAATTCGTGGTAGGAATTGTGATAGTTTCATTGACAGCATGTTCAATGGGGCATCGAGAACCAGAAGAGATTAAACAGGCTTTAGACCAGTCAATTAATGATGCTAACAAACGCTCATTACAAGAGTTACCCGCTTCTGTTCAAGCGGACTTAATGCCTTCACTACATGCAGAGTCTAGTGATAGCCAAAAACTGCTTACTCGTTTTCGTATTCAAGCGAATGGCATTAGCGCAAAATCGTTCTTCGGCAGTTTAGTTAAAGGTACTGAGTACAGTGCGGTAATTCATCCAAAAGTGAGCGGTAACATTACGTTAAATTTAAATGATGTCACCATGGATGAAGCCTTGAATACCATTCAAGATATCTATGGGTATGAAATCAATAAGAAAGATAAAGTTATTCAGATATTCCCGGCGGGTCTAACTACGGTCTCCTTACCTGTTGATTATTTGCAGATGAAGCGAAAAGGGCGCTCTTTAACCTCTATTCGTACTGGTTCGATTACCAACAGTGATGATAACAACTACAGTAGTTCATCTGACAGTGATTCTGATAGTGATAATTCTTCAAGCAGTAGCTCATCAAACAGCAGCACTGGAAACTCTAATACTACCGATGGCGGAACTGAAATAGAGACCGTGAGCGAAAGTGATTTTTGGACTCAGATTGAAAAGTCGATAGGCACGATGATTGGCTCAGGTAAAGGACGCAATGTGGTGGTAATGCCTCAAGCGAGTGTCATTACGGTTACTGCTTATCCTGATGAATTAAGAAAAGTGAAAGCGTTTTTAGGGCTGTCTCAACAACGTATGCAGCGCCAAGTGGTGCTTGAAGCTAAGTTATTAGAAGTGACGTTAAGTGATGGTTATCAACAAGGGATTAACTGGTCAAACATAAGCAGTTCAATTGGTGGTACTACCATCGGTATTTCACAGGATCTTGTGAGCTCAACGTTACCAGGTATGGATGCGATTGGCACTTTACTGGGCGGCCAAACTAACATTACGGTTTCTGATGGTAACTTTTCTGCAGTCATGAGTTTTATGGATACTCAAGGTGACTTGAATGTGTTATCCAGCCCAAGAGTGACTGCAATTAATAACCAAAAAGCGGTGATTAAGGTTGGTACTGATGAGTATTATGTTACTGATGTATCAAGTGTTACTGGCAGCAGTGATAATTCAAATGCCTCTCCAGATGTTGAACTTACACCATTCTTTTCTGGTATCTCTTTAGATGTGACACCGCAAATTAGTGATGATGGCCAGGTTCTTTTGCATGTACACCCAGCGGTTATTGATGTCGAGACAGAGATCAAAGAGATTAATCTTGGAGATGTTGGCGGTATTTTACAGCTCCCTCTAGCCAAAAGCTCGATTCGAGAGTCTGATTCCATCATTCGTGCAAAAGATGGAGATGTTGTGGTGATAGGTGGCTTGATGAAGTCGCAAACGGTTGACCAAGTGTCGAAGGTACCTTTATTTGGGGATATTCCTGGATTAGGACATTTATTTAGAAATGTAACAAAACTAACCGTAAAAACCGAGTTGGTGATTCTGTTAAAACCCACCATTGTTGGCGTAGATACGTGGCAGCAAGAGATTGAGAAGTCTCGCGATATGCTACAAGAGTGGTTCCCGGATGAGTAAAGAGTAGTTTGTATGTATGAAGCACATTATGGGCTGAGCCAACTTCCTTTTACGTTGACACCTAATACGTCACTGTTTCATGGCCTTATACCACATTATGAAGCGATTCAAACCGTTCTTGCTGCCATAAAAATGGGAGAGGGCGTAATGAAGGTAACGGGTGAAGTCGGTACAGGAAAGACCTTAGTGTGCAGAATGCTTATCAATCAACTGCCTGCTGATATTGAACTCATATATCTACCCAATCCAGTTATGGATGGCCATGAACTTCGGCAAGCGATGGCAAAAGAGTTATGGCTGGATACGAGTGGCGATGGTTATGCATTGCTGGATCGAATCCACGAAAAGCTGATTGATCTTCAAGCGAAAGGTAAATCAATTGTTGTGCTAATCGATGAAGCACAAGCATTGAGTGATGAGACTTTAGAGACGCTTAGATTATTTGGAAATCTAGAGACGGATTACAAAAAACTGTTACAGATTGTTCTATTTGGTCAACCAGAATTGAATGACAGGTTAATGCAGCATAATTTAAGGCAATTTAGACAAAGAATCACATTCTCAGCAGATTTGAGAGCGCTCTCGTTATCTGAAACGGTGGCTTATATTGACTTTCGTATCGAACAGTCAGGTGGAGGAAAGAGTCTATTCCCACTCTCCTATAAAAAAGCGGTTTGGATTGCCAGCGGTGGAATACCAAGGGTCGTTAATAAAATATGTCATAAAGCGCTGCTATTAGGCTTTACTCATCACCGTTCAGCATTAATTCGTGATGATATTTATCATGCGATTGTTGATACTTCAGATACTTTGAAACCTAAATACCGATTCCCATTATTGTGGGGGTGGAGCTAATAATGAGTGCAATTAATCAAGCCTTATCAGATTTAGATAAGCAGCCTCAAAGCGATGACATGAAGCAGCCATTAATTAAGGCTGAAGTGAAAGAGGTTCGTCGAACCGGTAAAATTAGCGCGTTATTAAGTGCTGCCATTTTATCACTGCTACTAGGAGGCTGGGCAGTAAGTAGTACGCTTAAGCAGCCAAAGGAAGCGCAGATTACACCATTGAAAGGTGACACGGAGATAGCCAGTGTCGCTTCACAATCGGTTGAATTAGTAGAAAATGAGCCGTCAACGAAGCCCTCTCCAACACATAGACAGGTTAATTCAGAAATAGAGATCTATGACAAACCAGATTTGATACTGATTAAGCAGACAGTGATAGACAAAAAAGAGACCATTAAACAACGTGACTCTACTGTTGTGAAACCGGCGTTAATAGAGCCCATTTCGATTGCTGCGGTTGAGTCACCGAAAAAAAGAGCCATGCCGGCAATAATGCTGAAAGAGAGTATGAGTGTACAGCAGGTAGAGTTAACGCCTTCTGAACTGGCTAAGAAAGCGGTTGCTCTAGCTGAAAAAGCGCTTGAGGCGAATGACTCTGTAGCGGCAATCAAAGCATACAATGAAGCGCTCGGATATGTACCTAGTGATGAACGCTCAAGAATGAAAATGTCAGCATTGCTGTATGGTAAGAAGCAGTTGCAAGAGTCAGTTAAAGTGTTGCAGCAAGGGATCAAAAGAGATAATGACAGTATCAAACTTCGTTATGCTTTGGCTCAGTTACTGGTTAAAGAGGAACAACCTGAAGCGGCTTTATCGGTGCTTGAATATGTTCCACTCAATGTCACCATTGAATATATTGCATTAAGAGGGGCTCTGGCTCAGCAGATCAAACACAATGATTTAGCGATTGAAAGTTACCGTATGTTGGTAGAGAATGAGCCCGAAAATGGCCGCTGGTGGTTAGGTTTGGCGATTACCTTAGAACGAAATGGGGAACTATCCCAGGCACTGGCTGCTTATCAGAAGTCCATGCTCAATGCCGGGTTATCATCAAGCTCTCAAGCATTTGCAAGAGATAGAGTCGCGATCTTATCTGAGCCTGATACAACAACTAACGAGGGAGTAGAGTAATGCAAATCAAGCTACGAAAAAGACTTGGTGACCTTTTAGTTGAAGAGGGAATTGTTTCAGAAGAGCAAGTATCACAAGCGCTAGTGGCCCAAAAAAGTAGTGGCCGAAAACTAGGTGCAACCTTAATTCAGCTAGGTTTTTTAACCGAAAAGAAGATGCTAGATTTCCTATCTCAGCAGCTCTCCATTCCGCTTATCGATCTTAATCGTGCTGAAATTGATGCCTCTGTGGTGCAGTTATTACCTGAAGTGCATGCTCGTCGTTTAAGAGCGCTAGTGATCAGCCAAAATGGAAATACATTACGTGTTGCGATGAGTGATCCCGCGGATCTTTCTGCCCAAGAAGCGGTATTAGGTCAATTGCAGCAATACCGTATTGAGTTGATTATTGCTTCAGAAAAACAGCTCGTTGACAGTTTTGATCGCTATTATCGTCGGACTAAACTGATCGCCTCATTTGCGGAACAGCTTCAGGCTGAGCATGATGATGACGCGGGCGAAGAGTTTGATTTTTCGTTTAGCAGTGAAGAGAGCGAAGAAGTTACGGTTGTTAAACTGATCAATTCTCTATTTGAAGATGCGGTTCAAGTGGGGGCATCGGATATTCATATCGAGCCAGATTCTAATGTGTTGCGTATTAGGCAGCGTGTGGACGGTGTCTTATCTGAAACTCTGCTCAACGAAGTAAATATCGTCTCAGCGTTGGTTCTGCGTTTAAAGTTGATGGCCAACCTCGATATTTCTGAGAAGCGATTACCACAAGATGGGCGTTTTAATATCAAGGTTCGTGGACAGTCTGTCGATATTCGTATGTCAACCATGCCAGTCCAACATGGCGAGTCGGTGGTGATGCGTCTGTTAAACCAATCTTCCGGTATTCGACCACTTGAAGAGTCAGGTATTCCTGCTGAGATGTTAGTGTCGTTAAGAAAACAACTTCGCAGACCCTATGGCATGATTTTAGTGACAGGGCCTACGGGGTCCGGTAAAACGACCACACTTTATGGTGCGCTGAATGAACTCAACCAGCCTGGTAAAAAGATCATTACCGCAGAGGATCCTGTCGAATACCGTCTCTCACGTATTAACCAAGTACAGATCAATCCTAAGATTAATTTGGATTTCTCAACGGTCCTTCGAACCTTCTTACGTCAAGACCCCGATATTATTCTGATCGGTGAGATGCGTGACCAAGAGACGGTTGATATTGGACTAAGGGCGGCATTAACTGGTCACTTAGTCTTGTCGACACTGCATACCAATGATGCCGTAGACAGTGCCATCAGAATGATCGACATGGGGGCCCCGGGTTATTTAGTCGCCAGTGCAGTTAGAGCGGTTCTGGCTCAACGATTAGTGCGCAAAGTATGTCCGGAGTGTGCGCAAGTAGATCCGCTTGATGAAGCGCGTAAAAGTTGGCTTGAAACCCGGTTTCCTCGGCAAGTTAATGCCATTTTTAAACGTGGTGCAGGTTGTCAAAACTGTAATTTAACTGGATATCGTGGCCGAGTTGGTGTTTTTGAACTGCTGGAGTTCGATCAAGATATGATGGACTGCTTAAAAAGTAATGATGCAGTGAGTTTTAATAAAAAGGCTCGTGAAAACAAAGATTATAAACCACTGCTCGTGTCTGCGATGGAACATGCGTTAACCGGTTTGGTCAGTTTAGATGAAGTGATGGCACTCGGAGAAGCAAACTCTGCCAGTGCGATTGAACCCATCATGATGTGATTGAGATAAAGAATGGCCAGTTTTAAATATCAAGGGCGAAATGCCAAAGGTGCGGTGGTAAAAGGGGTGCTGGAATCAGCATCGCAAGAGTCCGCGGTCGAAAAGTTAATGAATGATGGCATTATTCCGACCGCTATTGATGAGCATGTCGAGTCTGCTGCTTTCTCATCGATTGATTTTTCGAACCTGCTTAAAACCCCAATGCCTTTAGATGTGTTGGTTATCTTTTGTCGTCAGTTGTACAGCTTAACGAAAGCGGGCGTACCTCTTCTGCGTTCGATGAGAGGTTTATCTCAAAGTACAACGAATAAAGAGTTAAAAAACACGTTAGAAGCCGTGACTGCCGATTTAACTAACGGGCGTAGCTTGTCATCATCAATGCAACAGCACCCATTGGTTTTTGGCCCTCTATTTGTCTCTATGATTCATGTTGGTGAAAATACCGGTCGCTTGGATCTCTCCTTAAAGCAGCTTGCCGATTATTTTGAGCAAGAGATGGAGACCCGGAAAAGAATTAAATCGGCAATGCGTTATCCGTCGTTTGTCATTATTGCTTTAGTGATAGCGATGGTGATTCTTAATTTAGAAGTGATTCCGCAGTTTGCCACGATGTTTGCTCGTTTTGAGGTAGAGTTGCCGTTGCCAACTCGATTCCTAATAGGGATGTCCAATTTCTTTGTCAACTATTGGCCAATGATGTTAGCTGCAACTTTTGGTGCAGGCTTTGCATTTAAAGCTTGGATACGAGGTGCTCAGGGCAGAGAGACTTGGGACAAAATACAGTTAAGGATACCGATTGTAGGGGATATTACCAATCGTGCTCAAATGTCACGTTTTGCACGTACGTTTGCTTTGATGTTGAAATCGGGGGTGCCACTGAATCAATCAATTACACTTTCCGCTGAGTCTCTAGGTAACAAATATTTAGAGAACCGTCTAGATGAGATGCGAAGAGGCATCGAAGCGGGTAACAGTGTTGCTGTCACCGCAGCGCAGACCAATATCTTTACGCCTTTGGTTCTGCAGATGATATCGGTCGGTGAAGAGACGGGACAGATTGATGACCTGCTGTTTGAAGTGTCTGATTTTTATGACAGAGAAGTGGACTATGATCTGAAAACATTAACCGCTCGTATTGAACCACTGTTGTTAGTCGTAGTGGCTGGAATGGTCTTAGTGCTTGCTTTGGGTATATTCCTACCGATGTGGAATTTACTGGACGTTGTCAAAGGTTAGCTAGCTTCATCACACTGAATAATAAACAAAGTATACATAAATATTAGAACGGAGTAGTGTGTGATATTGTTTCAATTTTTACATGGCTCTGACGAAGTGCTGTGTTAAAAGCGTAGCATTATTGCATTGAGAACGTTTCAACCGTTAGTTAATTAAAGAGAGATAAAATGAAAAAACAAGCTGGTTTTACCCTAATTGAATTAGTGGTTGTGATTGTTATTCTAGGTATTCTTGCCGTGACTGCAGCACCTAAGTTTTTAAATTTACAAACCGATGCACGATCTTCTGCTCTGCAAGGTTTGAAGGGAGCGATGCAGGGGGCTTCTAGTATTGTTTATGCTAAGTCAGCCATTGAAGGCGAAGAGACTAAAAACAGTGGTCTAGCGGGTGATATTACAACAGCTTATGGCTACCCTACTGGTGACGATAGCGGTATTGGTAAAGCTGTGACTGGTCTGAGTGATTGGGATAAATTAACCACTGCTGTCAGTGGTGCTGATATCTCATACAGCTTTGATGGTAACTCAAAAGCGGACTGTAGTGTCTCATATACTGCCGTTTCGACTAGTGGTGGCGTGCCAACCATTGAAGTTGCTGAGAGTGGCTGTTAAAACATAAACCCATTAACTATTATTTAGCCAGCTTGATTGCTGGCTTTTTTATGCGAATTGTGAATATAGATTGTTGTATTGGTACGCCGTTTTGTATTACTATTATAATTCAGACAAAGTATTATTAATGAAACAGCTTACAAGGTGATGGTAATGAAGAAACAAAGTGGTTTTACTCTAATTGAGTTAGTAGTAGTTATTGTTATTTTAGGTATTTTAGCTGTGACAGCCGCACCTAAGTTTCTTAATCTACAGAGTGATGCACGTAAATCGGCACTGCAAGGTCTAAAAGGTGCGATGCAAGGCGCTGGTACCATCGTATACGCCAAAGCGGCGATTGATGGCAAAGAAACATCAACAACAGCAGTTGATGTTGCGGGTATTATGGCTATTTATGGATACCCTACAGCAACTTCTGCAGGTATTGGCGCTGCAGTTCCTGGCCTTTATACTGATTGGACAGAACTTACTTCTGGTGTGTTTACTTTTAAAGACGCCACTGAAACTGAATGTGCAGTGACCTATGTCGCCCCGACTGCAGTAGGTGTTCCAACAATCACTATTGATGATGACAAATGCTAACTAAATTTAAATGATGATTAGGCCTGCTTTTTAGCAGGCCTTTTTTATGCCTGAATAATATTGAAATGACTGCAATGAATGGTAGGCATAAGTATTCATTATGGCTATTTGTGGCAGTTCTCACTAAAAAAACGATAATTTTATTGATTTAGTTCAGGATTGGACTTTAAGCTCTTGCTGTAACGGCTTGGCATTGGTACATTTAGCAGAGTATTGATATTAACCCGCTTTTAGGATTTACGAAGATTATGTTTAAAAAACTTCGTGGCATGTTTTCAAATGATCTCTCTATTGATCTAGGTACTGCCAACACACTGATTTATGTAAAAGGACAAGGTATTGTTCTTGATGAGCCATCTGTAGTAGCCATTCGACAGGATCGTTCAGGTTCTACTAAGAGTGTTGCAGCTGTTGGGCATGAAGCGAAGCAGATGCTAGGTAGAACGCCTGGAAATATCTCCGCGATTCGTCCAATGAAAGATGGCGTTATTGCTGATTTTTATGTCACTGAAAAGATGCTCCAGCACTTTATTAAACAGGTACATGACAACAGCATTTTACGACCTAGTCCTCGCGTTTTGGTCTGTGTTCCTTGCGGTTCCACCCAAGTTGAGCGTCGAGCAATTCGCGAATCAGCGCAAGGTGCTGGTGCGCGCGAAGTCCACTTGATTGATGAGCCTATGGCGGCGGCTATTGGTGCTGGCCTTCCGGTTTCGGAAGCGACGGGGTCTATGGTGGTTGATATCGGTGGTGGTACCACTGAAGTAGCCGTTATCTCACTGAATGGCGTGGTCTATTCCTCTTCAGTACGAATCGGTGGTGATCGCTTTGATGAAGCGGTGATTAACTATGTTCGTCGTAATTACGGCAGTTTGATCGGTGAAGCAACCGCTGAACGTATTAAACATGAAATTGGGTCGGCTTACCCAGGTGATGAAGTAGGTGAAATAGAAGTTCGTGGTCGTAACCTTGCTGAAGGTGTACCTCGTAGCTTTACCTTGAACTCCAATGAGATCCTAGAAGCATTACAAGAGCCTCTAACCGGTATTGTTTCTGCTGTTATGGTTGCTCTTGAGCAGTGTCCACCAGAGTTAGCGTCTGATATTTCAGAGCATGGAATGGTACTAACAGGCGGTGGTGCGCTGCTGAGAGATCTTGACCGTCTATTGACCGAAGAGACTGGAATTCCGGTTGTGGTTGCTGAAGATCCACTTACTTGTGTTGCTCGTGGTGGCGGTAAAGCTCTCGAAATGATTGATATGCACGGTGGTGATCTCTTCAGTGAAGAGTAAGTTCCAAACTTACCAATTAGGTTATATGCAATGAAGCCAATTTTTGGTAGAGGACCCTCTCTACAATTACGCTTGTTTATTGCGGTAATTATATCGGCCAGCTTAATGCTGGCCGATAGTCGTTTAAATACATTCTCAGATGTACGATATTTCCTCAATAGCTTAGTCGCCCCGCTGCAATATGCTGCAAATCTACCACGAACCATGTTTGATGGTATGTATGATCGTTTTAGCAGTCATCAGCAGTTAATGGATCGCAACGTCAGCATGCAACGAGAGATGTTGGTGTTAAAAAGTGATCTTATTTTGCTAAAACAGCTGCAGCAAGAGAATGGCCGATTGCGAGACCTGCTCGGTTCTCCATTTATTCGTGATGAGCGAAAGATGGTTGCTGAAGTGATGGCGGTAGATTCTGACCCTTATAAACACCAAGTGATGATCGATAAAGGGTTAATAGATGGTGTCTATTTAGGCCAACCTGTCATCAATGACAAAGGGATCGTTGGCCAAGTTATCTATGTTGGAGCTCACAACAGTCGTGTGCTGTTACTGATCGATGCAAACAACGCCATTCCTGTGCAAGTCGTGAGAAATGATATTCGAGTGATAGCCTCAGGTAGTGGTCAGATGGAAGAGTTGCACCTGGAACATATCCCCACCAGTACCGACATCCGAATTGGTGACATGTTAGTCAGTTCGGGTTTAGGGGGGCGGTATCCAGAAGGGTATCCGGTCAGTTATGTCACCAACGTAGAGTTGGATAATAAACGCCCGTTTGCAAGAGTAACGACTGAACCTGCCGTCGAGTTTGATCGCCTTCGGTACCTTCTTCTTGTTTGGCCGACAGAACCCGAGGTCGATTTAGCCCTCCCCGAGGAAGAAGAGACATCTTTGCCTGACACTGCGAAAGAGGTAAAAGAGAGTGGCGAATAGATATACCAAAGGCCGATTGGTTATTTGGACCTCAATTTTGATTGCGCTGATATTTCAAGCAGCACCATGGCCTGGAACCTTAGAGGTTCTGCGTCCTTCATGGGTATTACTAGTGATGTTCTATTGGGTATTGGCACTGCCACATCGAGTGAATGTTGGCACCGCAATGATCATTGGATTGCTGTGGGATCTTATTTTGGGTTCCACCTTAGGTGTGCGCGGAATGATGATCGCTATTGTGGTGTACATTGTCGCATTGAACTTTCAAGTGTTGCGTAATATGGCGTTATGGCAGCAAGGGGTTCTGTTTGGTGGACTTACCATGGTCGCCAAAATTCTGGAGTTCTTTGGTGAGTATTTAGTCAGTGATGTTGTATTTAACCCACACCTTTTATGGTCGGGTGTGATTAACGCAATATTGTGGCCTTGGATGTTCTTATTAATGCGCCGAATCCGTCGTCATTGGTCAATTCGATAGTAGGTAAAATATGGAAACCTTGGATCTCTATCTCGCTTCAGGCTCACCTCGTCGAAAAGAGCTACTGCAACAACTGGGTTATCAGTTTGATATCCTTAAAGTGGATGTCGAAGAGAAACAACAACAGGGCGAAACTGCCTCAGACTATGTGGAACGCCTAGCTCAAGATAAAGCGCAAGCGGGCGTGAATGCGATTCAAACCTTAACTCCTGTACTTGGGGCCGATACGATTGTTGTGGTGGACAGTCGAGTATTAGAAAAACCCCGCGACCTAGATGATGCGAAAGAGATGTTGATGCTGTTGTCAGGAAGAGAGCATCAGGTGATGACGGCGGTTTGTATTGCCAATAAACATAAAACAGCCACGGTTTTAGTTACGACCTCAGTCTGGTTTAAGCCTCTTTCAGAACAAGAGATTATTAGCTATTGGCACAGTGGAGAACCCTGTGACAAAGCGGGCGGTTACGGTATTCAAGGGGTAGGCGGCAAGTTCGTCACTCGTATTGAAGGTAGTTATTACGCCGTGGTTGGATTGCCCTTAATGGAAACTGACCAGCTATTGACAGAATTTAAACATATTTAGGAAGGTTCACTATGAGTACAGAGTTATTGATCAATGTGACACCGAGTGAAACACGCGTCGCGATGATTGAGAGTGGCGTTCTTCAAGAAATCCATGTCGAGAGAGAATCAAAACGAGGCATTGTCGGCAATATTTATAAAGGAAAAGTCAGTCGAGTACTACCTGGCATGCAGGCGGCTTTTATTGACATCGGTTTAGAAAAAGCCGCATTTTTGCACGCTTCAGATATTGTTCCTCATACCGAATGTGTTGCTGAAAATGAGAAGCGTCAGTTTCAAGTTAGAGATATCTCTGAGCTAGTCCGTCAAGGTCAGGATATCGTCGTGCAAGTGGTTAAAGATCCACTTGGTACAAAAGGGGCACGTTTAACCACCGATATCACTCTGCCATCGCGTTATTTAGTCTTTATGCCAGGGGCAAGCCATGTGGGAGTTTCTCAGCGAATTGATAGTGAAAAAGAGCGAGAACGACTAAAGAAAACAGTCTCATCTTACTGTGATGCCACAGGGGGCTTTATTATCCGCACAGCGGCAGAAGGTGCGTTAGAAGCTGAGATGTCTCAGGATGCTAAATTCTTGAAAAGATTGTGGCAGAAGATCATCGAACGAAGAAAAAAATACAAAACTAAGTCAATGCTTTATGGTGAATTAGGTCTGGATCAACGTATCTTACGTGATTTTGTAGGAACTGAACTGGACAACATTCTGGTTGATTCAAAAATGGCTTTTGAGAAGCTGTCTGAGTTTACCTCTGAATTTGTGCCTGAATTAACGGAGAAATTGCAATATTACTCAGGTAATAAGCCAATTTTTGATATGTATGAAACTGAGAATGAGATCCAACGGGCGCTTGATCGTAAAGTTGAATTGAAATCAGGCGGATACTTAATCATTGATCAGACAGAAGCGATGACAACGGTTGATATTAATACTGGTGCCTTTGTTGGACGAAGAAACCTAGAAGAGACTATATTTAATACTAATATCGAAGCGACACAAGCGATTGCAAGACAGCTTCGCCTTAGAAATTTAGGTGGCATTATCATCATCGATTTCATTGACATGATTTCCGATGAACATCGTAGTCGAGTGTTAAACTCACTGGATGTCGCATTAAGTTATGACCGAGTAAAAACCAATATTAATGGTTTCTCTCAGTTAGGCTTGGTCGAGATGACCCGTAAAAGAACCCGTGAGAGTATTGAACATGTTTTATGTTCTCAGTGTCCGACCTGTGAAGGACGCGGTGCAGTTAAAACCATAGAAAGTGTCTGTTATGAAGTCTTGAGGGAGATCACCCGGGTAAACCGAGCTTATGACGCCGATAAATTTGTCGTTTACGCCTCATCCTCAGTGGCTGACGCCTTAGAGGGGGATGAGTCCCATGCTCTTGCTGAATTAGAGGTCTTTATTGGTAAGCAGGTTAAAGTCCAAGCAGAGCCGCTTTATATCCAAGAACAGTTTGATGTAGTGATGATGTAAGAGAGAACAATAGGTGCTTTCAACGACGATCCGAATAGAACGCTTTGTAATGTGGCTGCTGCTCACTATTTTTGTAGTGGCAGCACTCTCTATTACCGCTTTAAGAGTGGCGTTGCCGAAACTTAACCAGTATCAAGTCGAGATTCAAACTTGGCTATCGGATCGAACTGGCTTTGAAGTGACTATTGATTCTGTACAGGGGCGCTGGCGCAATACCAACCCCTCTTTAAATTTATCGGGTCTAAAAGTCGTTGTTCCAGGCAGTGATAAGCTTTTATTGGATATCGATAATATTGAAGTTCAAGCTAACCTCTTATCATCACTGCTTATTTGGAAACCGCAGCTTGCCGATTTGAGGCTTTCAGGGGTAAAGGCGGACTTCACTGAACTGCCAGGTCAGAATGCATCGTCCTCCACCTCTGCCGGAAACTCACTTTTTGACAATATTGAACAGATATTTTTAGTTCAACTCGTTCATTTCTCTCTGTCTGACTCGCAAGTTACCTTTACCTCATTAAGTGGTGAAGAGCGCTCATTGGATATCAACTCGCTAAAGTGGAAAAATGCAGAGAGAACGCACCTCGTTGAGGCGACGTTAAGCATTGCTGATAGTGAATTGAATCGATTAAAAGTGATCGCTAATTTCAGCGAAAAAGGGACCATAGATTCACTGGACGGTGATTTTTACCTACAAGCTAATGATATTCAAGTTACCCCCTGGCTAAACCGCTATCTACAAGATGAAACGGGTATTACTACGGGAGATCTAAGCATAGAAGCTTGGGCAAGTTTGCAAGGTGGGCAACCGATAGATGCCATGGTTCAAGTGTCACCTTCGTTGATTGAGTGGAAGGATGGCAAGCGCGAACACTCATTGGCTATTCAAAATGGCTTGCTACAGCTGTTTCCGACCGAAGCGGGTTGGGATGTTTACGCTTCAAAGCTGAATATTGAAAGCGATAAGAACAGATGGCCTGAACTGTCCGCCGCATTCTCTTGGAGTCACGATCAGTGGTTGCTTAACATCAATGAGCTGTCGTTGGATAGGATCAAGCCCCTCATTTCACTTATTCCTGAATCAGCATCGATAGATAACTGGATTAAAACATTAGGACCACAAGGCCAAGTTGGTGATGTGCGCATTGCAAAAAGAGATCAGGAAGAGCCCTATTTTTCTGCGTCTATCACTCAGTTTGGTATTCAACAGTGGGAGTTATTACCAGAAGTTCATAAACTGAATATTCAACTGGCAGGCAACACTGAAAAAGGTGAAGCGAAGGTGACACTGCTGGATGATAAACTTCCTTATGGTGAGGTGTTCCAAGCCCCTTTGAACATTAAATATGGGGAGGTCATGGCTTACTGGACTCTCAGCAACGATGGCTGGCAGTTGTGGTCAGATAAAATTGATGTGACAACCCCCGATTTGCAAGCGATAGGTGAGTTTAGGCTGGATTTTCCCTATGAGAGCTCAGCGGTCCTCTCTTTTTATGGTGAAGTGGATGCTTATAACGCAGGGGAAACATGGCGTTACCTACCGACGTTAGCTCTCGGCCAATCACTGACTGATTACCTATCCACTGCAATTCAAGGGGGAAAAGCAAAAACAGCTCAACTGCTATGGTATGGCGAGTTAGCGGATTTTCCATATGAAAAAAATGATGGAATTTTTCAAATTGAAGTGCCCCTGCAAGAGGCGAAATTTAGTTTTGATACGGCGTGGCCAACCATAGAGGATCTTCAGCTTGATCTTACCTTTAAAAATGCCGGCATGTATTTTGATTCCCGCTCCGCCAAATTGATGGATGTGGAAGCGACCCGAGTTATTGGTGTAGTGGAAGAACTAGGTGAAGAGGGGCGCTTGATGATCACGGCCAATGCCAAGTCTTCAGGGGAGTCCGTGAGAAATTACATGACGGCCAGCCCGTTAGTTGATTCCGTTGGTGTGGCGTTAACCACCTTTCAAGTGGAGGGTGATGTCACCACAGAATTTCAGCTTGATATTCCATTTGATGGTTCGGTAGTACGTTCTTGGGGATACGCTGATCTGAATAATAATCAAGTAGATATCCCTTTTCTTTCTATGGCGCTGTCATCGGTGACTGGACGGGTCAATTTTGATGATGATGTCATTAATGGGAAAGGACTAGAAGCTCTGCTACTTAAACAACCGATCTCTGTTGATTTTAATGGAGAAGATCGATCGAAAGGGTATGCGGTTGATATTAATGCTTCAGGACGTTGGAAAGTAGAACCGTTAAAACCCTATATTGATCATCAGGTTATGGCTCGTGTGAGTGGTGATATTGACTGGAACAGTAGCATCGATGTTCAGGTAGAAGATATTGGTTTCACTTATCAGGTCGATCTGCTAGCCAACCTACTTGACGTTGAAAGTTTCCTTCCTTATCCACTGAATAAATCACTCTCTGACAGTGGAAAGGCAAGAGTTCAAGTATCTGGTAATAAACAGGCTCTATCTGGACGAGTGACTTTGCCTCAAGCAAAATATCAAGCTGAGATCGATATCAGTGATCAAAAACCAGTGATTGATGCGAGTAATGTCGTCATTGGTAAGGGAAATTTTAAAGTCAGTCCTGTGGTGGGGCATTATGCATCAGTGAATGCGCCGCAGTTTAATATGGATGCGTGGTTTGATCTGTTCCCCCTCTTTTCTGATGTAACACCGTCGGCCTCTGCTGAGGGTAAATTACCAGTTATTCCTATGCCAGAGAAGATTGCTGTTAACGTTGAAGAGCTGACTCTAGCCAGTTTGCAATGGCATGATGTTGAGAGTGAAGCACGAAAAAAATCGTTAGGATGGTATGTTGCTCTTGATAGTCGAGAGGCAAAAGGTGAGTTGCGTTATCGTGAGGGCTCACCTTTAGTTGTTCAATTAGATAGCATGCATCTCTATCTGCCAGCATTAGATTCGGAGGGTGACGATAAGATACATCATGCTAAAAATGAGCAGCCGTTGATCTCTAAACTGGATAGTCAGTTGCATCAGTATATTCCGAGTTTAGATTTTTCGATTAAAGATGCATGGTTACAAGGGTATAAACTTGGCCAAGTAAATTTGCAATTGAGACGAGAGAAAGAGAAGTTGATCTGGCAAGAGTTTTCGGTGACCAGTGGTAAAAATCTCTTTCATTTGCAGGGGCAGTGGAGTTTAAATGAGCAGAAAAATTACTCACATTCAGATTTTAACCTAACCATTAAAGGTGAAAATAACTCTGAACTCTCCGAACGTTTCGGTATTAGCTCGGGCATCCAAAAAGCCCCATTCTCTGCAACGGCTAATCTGGATTGGGATGGTACGCTGTGGTCGATGCGAGTGGATACGTTAAATGGTAATGTCAAAACGAAATTTGGCAGTGGGACGATTACCGATGTCAAAGGTGCGGCAAGATTATTAGGACTATTTAGTTTAGATTCGATCATTCGTAAAATGAAATTAGATTTCACCGATGTGTTTGATGAGGGAATGGCGTTTAACTCGATTACTGGTGATGGAAAGATGCATAAAGGGGTGTTTGTCAGTAATAATTTAATCATGGATGCTGTGGCTGGCGAGATGGTCATTAAAGGCAGAGCCGATTTGAATACACGATTGGTTGATGCCGAAGTGAAATTCACGCCCGATTTAACATCAGGGATTCCGATTTTAACTGCATTTGCCGTCACTCCCGTAACAGCCCTGTATGTCTTAGCGGTTACGACTGCTTTATCTCCAGTTATTGATGTCATTACTCAAGTTCAATATGAAGTAAAGGGGCCTTTAGATGCTCCTACCGTTAAAGAGTTATCAAGAAGCAAAGGCGAATACCGTTTGTCTGAAGATGAGTTGAAATCAGGTCAGTAGTATCTGGTGCTGGTTAAATTGTCTTGCGACGATGAATTATAGGGATTGGAATAATGGCAAAAGTAGGTGTGGTCCAAATGTGCTCAGGCGCGGATCCTGACAGAAATTTACAACAACTCAGACGCAGTTTAAATGGACTTCATTTGCAAGGTGCTGAGCTGGTGGTCACGCCAGAAAATTCCATTGTATTTGGGTCATCTGGAGAGTATGAACGCTATGCTGAGCCGTTAGATAATGGACCGATTCAATCTGAACTTAAAGAGATGGCGAGCCATTTTGAACTCTGGTTAATTGTGGGCTCGTTACCCATTCGGAAAAGTAACGGTAAGATCGCGACCACCTGTTTGGTGATTGATGATAGCGGTGAAATAAGAGCTTCATATGAAAAGCTTCATATGTTTGACGTGGACGTGGAAGACAAGCATCACAGCTACCGAGAATCGGATACCTTTGAAGCGGGAGAGGCCATTAAACTGGTCGATACCCCAATTGGTAGAGTAGGATTATCGATCTGTTATGATGTGAGGTTCCCACACTTATACAGTGAATTAAGACGTCAAGGCGCAGATATTATCGTGGTGCCAGCAGCTTTTACTAAAGTGACTGGTAGGGCGCATTGGGATGTGCTGTTGCGAGCGAGAGCGATTGAAACGCAGTGCTGGGTTATTGCTGCTGCTCAATGGGGGGAACACAATGCTGAGCGTGAGACTTGGGGTCATTCCATGATTATTGACCCGTGGGGAAGCATTGATAAAGAACAAAAAGAGGGGACCGGTGTGTTGGTTTCCGATATAGATATTGAGATGAGTAATACTATTAGGCAACGAATGCCAATTACTGATCATGTCCGCTTTGAAAGTAGCATTAAGTTAATCAAAAAAAATTAAGAGAATCTCAATGAGTTCATACAGTGTAGAGCAAACGTTATTAGAACAGTCAGGGCTTGGCCAAGAAGAGCTAAGTCAAACGTTAAGTATAATTACATCTCGACAAGTTGATTACGCGGATATCTTCTTTCAGTCTTGCTGGCACGAATCTTTAGTACTTGAAGAGAGTATTATTAAAGATGGATCCTTTAATATTGATAGAGGGTTAGGTGTTAGAGCCGTTGCGGGTGAAAAAACAGGTTTTGCCTATTCCGATCAGATTAACTTAGCATCTTTACAACAGAGTGCTAAAGCGGCACGAGGTATTGTGCATCAAGGGGCCGATGGCAAAGTGAAAACCTTTGCACCATCAACATCAAGTGGTATCTATGCGCCAATGGATCCTCTCAAAAGTTTAGACAAACAGGCGAAAATAGCTCTGCTTGAGGAGATAGATCGTTACATCAGAACGAAAGAGCCTTTAATTCAAGAGGTCTCCGCCAGTATTAACGGCGTTTATGAAGAGGTGCTAGTAGCAGCAACGGATGGCACATTTGCGTCAGACGTTAGGCCTTTGGTTCGTTTATCTATCAGTGTATTGATACAGAAAGGTGATAAGCGAGAGAGAGGCAGTGCTGGCGGTGGTGGACGCTACGGTTATGATCACTTCCTTAATGTGGAAGGAGACAAAACGGTTGCACTGCATTTTGCTGATGAAGCGATACGTCAAGCATTAGTTAATTTAGAAGCCGATGCGGCACCTGCTGGAACCATGCCGGTCGTATTGGGTTCTGGTTGGCCAGGTGTGTTGCTGCATGAAGCCGTTGGACATGGACTTGAAGGCGATTTTAACCGCAAAGAGTCATCAGTATTCTCGGGTAAAGTGGGAGATAAGGTTACTTCTTCACTGTGTACTATTGTGGATGATGGAACGCTTGTTAATCGTCGAGGTTCATTGAATATTGATGATGAGGGCACGCCGTCGCAATACAACACACTGATCGAGAATGGTGTGCTGAAAGGGTATATGCAGGATAAACTGAACGCACGTTTAATGGGGGTTAACCCTACGGGGAATGGACGCCGTGAATCTTACGCTCACC
This sequence comes from Aliivibrio kagoshimensis, assembly GCF_050337105.1. Lineage (NCBI taxonomy): Bacteria > Pseudomonadati > Pseudomonadota > Gammaproteobacteria > Vibrionales > Vibrionaceae > Aliivibrio > Aliivibrio kagoshimensis. Next base: position 22,096 of record NZ_JAKJSQ010000030.1, on the reverse strand, counting down.
TTCCTATGCCACGTATGACCAATACTTATATGTTACCAGGTGAACATACACCTGAAGAGATCATCTCAACGGTTGAGAAAGGGATCTACGCTCCGAATTTTGGTGGCGGACAGGTGGATATTACCTCTGGTAAGTTTGTCTTTTCAGCCTCTGAGGCTTATTTGATTGAAAATGGTAAGATCACCAGACCTATTAAAGGAGCGACATTAGTCGGCTCGGGCATTGAAGCGATGCAACAGGTCTCTATGGTTGGTAATGACTTGTCATTAGATCGCGGTGTTGGTGTGTGTGGCAAAGCAGGACAAAGCGTCCCTGTTGGTGTCGGCCAGCCGACACTGAAATTGGATGCATTGACTGTGGGTGGAACTGAATAGTTAATAGCCACTCTAGTTTCAGCAAAAAATGGTAATAAAAAAGAGCGATTAATCGCTCTTTTTTTGTATAAGACCTAGCCTAAATACGCTTTATTTAGTCGATAGCTCTTTTAATACCTGAAATATTTCACGAAATGCTTTAGGCGCCTTATTCTGAGTCTTCTCTTTCACAGCTTGACGAGCAAGCTGTCTAAAGCGTTGACGATCAGCATCTGGGTGCTGGTTCATCACCTCTTCAATTGCCGCATCACCTTCTGCAATAATTCGGTCTCGCATTGCTTCCATCTTATGCAGCTCAACAGTCGCTTGAGAGTGTTTATTGTGGTGTTTATCTAAGGCGGCTTGAATCGGCTCAGGGTCTTCAGAACGCATCAGTTTTCCAATACGTTGAAGTTGACGTCGTTTCGCTTCATTTTTAAAACGTTGTGCATCAACTACGGCATCAAAAAGGGTTTCAGATAGTGGAAAGTTAGCCAAAATACTGGGCTTGAGTTCAACCAGTTGTTCACCTAGCTTTTGCAAATCGTTCATGTCCTGCTTCATCTCGGTTTTACTGACCCAAATGATCTCTTCTTCCTCTTCCCAAGGCGCTTTTTGATTTTTACGGCTCATAGTTGCTCTTCTCGTAACAGTTTGATACCCATAAAAGGGTCTATGGCACTATTTTAGCAAGTTTCATGACTAAATGGGCGCTATTTCGTTAAATAGGGTGTTATCCTTATTATATCTGAAATAATTGAAGTGGTTTTATGAACGCAATAGAGCAAGTAACACGTCAACGAGCTGAATTAGAAACAGCAGTAGCCAAAGCGTTAGAGATGGCGGGGGCCAAATCAGATGCAGCTGAAGTCGCTATCACTAAAACAACAGGCATTAGTGTATCAACGCATGACTGTGAAGTGGAAAATGTCGAGTTTAATAGCGATGGTGCGTTAGGCATTACGGTCTATTGTGATCAAAGAAAAGGAAGCGCTTCTACCTCAGACTTAAGCGATGAAGCGATCAAACAAACCGTCAATGCAGCGTTAGATATCGCACAATTTACTTCTCAAGACCCGTTCGCAGGTCCTGCCCCAAAAGAGTTGATGGCTTTTGAATACCCAGATCTAGACCTATTTCACCCTGATGAGCCCGAGCCTGATTATGCGGCGAGAATTGCCATTGAAACTGAGCAAGCTGCTTTAGCATACAGTGATAAAATTAAGCAGAGCGATGGGGCAAGTTATGACAGCCACTACGGCGTGAAAGTATATGGCAATAGTCATGGCATGTTAGGCAGTTATGCGTCGAGTCGTCATAGCGTGAGCTGTTGTGTTATTGCAGCAGATAAAAATGGCAATATGGAGCGTGATTATAGTTACTCTGTGGCACGCCATCGTGATGACCTATGGAAACCTCAAGTGGTAGGCAGTGAAGCGGCTAAAAGAACCATCAGTCGCCTAGATGCTAAAAAACTCAGTACGATGGAAGTTCCTGTGATGTTTTCAGCAGATGTAGCTACCGGATTATTAGGTCATCTTGTGATGGGGATCAGTGGCGCCAATTTATACCGAAAATCGACGTTTTTATTGGATAAGCTAAATGAGAAAATATTTCCTGATTGGTTCAATGTTAGTGAACGTCCTCATATCCATAAAAGCCTAGCTAGTAGCCCCTTTGATAGTGAAGGGTTAATAACCCAAGATCGAGAGATCATCACGGATGGTGTATTGGCGACCTATCTGATGACGAGTTACGCGGCGCGTAAATTAAAGATGGAACCAACAGGTCATGCTGGTGGTATCCATAATTGGTTTGTGAAATCAACAGGACAGAATTTTGAACAGATGCTAAAGCTGATGGACAAAGGGTTATTGGTGACAGAGCTAATGGGTCAAGGTGTGAATACTGTGACTGGTGATTACTCTCGTGGGGCTGCGGGATTCTGGGTTGAAAATGGTGAAATCCAATATCCAGTGACCGAAATTACCATTGCTGGAAACTTAACGAATATGTTTAATCAGATTGTTGCTGTTGGCAGCGATGTTGAAACACGGTCGCAAATCCAAACCGGCTCTATCTTAATTGAGTCAATGAAAATTGCCGGTGAGTAGCTCTGTGACTTGATAAGTTAGGCATAATAAAAAACCGAAGCATTAAAAAATGGCTTCGGTTTTTTTGTGTCTGAACATTCCATTCTAACTAGATAAATATGGTTGCCAATCCCAAAAAGACAAACAGCCCAAGAACATCGGTAATGGTGGTTAGTGCCATTCCCCCCGCAAGCGCAGGGTCGATTTTTAACTTCTTGAGAATTAATGGGATACCAACCCCAGCAATGCCCGCAACAGTCAAATTAGCCATCATAGCGGCAGCAATGATAAGCCCTAAGGTTATATCGCCTTTCCATACCACCACAATACCACCGATAATCGATGCCCATAACACACCGTTTAAGACACCGATGGAAGCTTCTTTCATAAGTAGAGAACGTTGGTTACTCTCACCTATATGGCCAACAGCAAGGCCTCGAATGACCAGAGCAACGGTTTGATTGCCTGCAACGCCACCCATAGATGGAACAATCGTCATTAAAACTGCAATCGCTGCCATCTGTTCAAGTGTGGCTTCAAACATGTTAGACACAGATGCGGCGGTCAGCGCGGCAAGAACGTTAACGCCTAACCAGACACTTCTTCTGCGGGCAGATTTGACGACAGGCGCAAAGGTATCTTCATCATCGTCCATACCCGCCATGCTCATCATAGTATGGTCGGCATCTTCACGGATAACATCCACGACGTCATCAATGGTAATACGACCAACAAGGTGTTCATTCTCATCAACTACGGGAGCAGATACCCAATTTCGACGCTCAAATAATTTAGCCACTTCACCAGTGTCCATATCTACTGGGATCGCTTCGTCGGCATCTTGCATGATATCCAGCACCGTAATTTCAGGTTGGGTTGTAACCAAAGAGGTGATGGATAAGTGACCAATCAATCGACTATTTTCATCGATAACATATAAGGCGTCAGTGGCTTCAGGTAGTTCTCCACGCATACGTAAATAACGGAGTACCACTTCGACTTCAACATCAGCCCTAATGGTGATCACGTCAATATTCATGATACTGCCAGCAGTATCCTCTGAATAGGAGAGCGCGGTTTCGACACGATCACGGTCAATGACGTCCATCTGATCCAGGACTTCACGCGATACGTCATCAGGAAGGCTTCGTAGGACGTAGGCGACATCATCTGTCTCCATCCCTTCCGTTGCTTCAGCAAGCTTCTCCGGAGCCATTTGAGATACGATTCCGTCTTTTACATCCTCAGAAAGTTCATCGAGGATCTCGCCGTAATCTTCAGGATCGGTCAATTGCCATAAGACATCACGGCTTTTTCGAGGTGAAGCTTCTAATAGGTGTGCAATATCCTCGGGTTCCATGTCTAGAAGCTGGCGTCTGACATGAACAAACATCCCATTTTCTAGAGCGTTTGATACATCTTGGAGTGTTTGGTGGGTTTGGTCGAATTCTTGTTGCTCTGCCATAGGCTCGCCTCCTATTCAATGCGCTGAATAGTAACGCAAATCAGAGCAACGTGTAAGTTATTTTAGCAGCACTCAATAACTAAATAGTTAATAAATAAGAATGGGATTAACGCTCTTCATCAAATCCATCTTCTATCAGCTGGCAGATAGCATTGAGTGCGCTCTCCGCTTCAGGTCCAGTCGCCATAACATCAACGTGTTGGCCTTGAGCTGACTCTAGCATTAATAAGCCCATCACGCTTTCAGCCATCGCTTCTTTCTCTTCACTTTTAATCGTGACACTTGCATCAAAGCTTTGCGCTAATTCAACTAACTTGATAGCCGCTCTGGCGTGTAGGCCCAAACGATTACGAATTAATACATTTTTATGAGTGATAGTCTGCATGGTATCTCAATGTGTGTCGTTATCGTCTTTCTAACGTTTTATGACGAACTTGAACCTGTTTACCTTGGCTTTTGAAGTATTCCGCTAGCTGTTGAGTGATATAAACCGAGCGGTGTTGCCCGCCAGTACACCCTATAGCAACGGTTAAGTAGCTGCGATTATTTTTCTCTAGCGAAGGCAACCAGCTTTCAAAGAATGCCTGAATTTGTGACTGCAATTGATTCACTTCGTCAAAATTAGAGAGGTACTCCTGCACTGGCGCATCTAACCCTGTCATCGGCCTGAGTGTCGGCTCCCAGTGTGGGTTAGGTAAAAATCGGACGTCAAATACATAATCGGCATCAGTCGGAAGACCATATTTAAAACCAAAAGACTCAAACACCATCACAAGTTCTTTTGACTCTTGGCCTAACACTCGAGAACGCAGAGTTTCACTTAAATCATGTATGGAGAGAGAGGTGGTATCAAGGACAAGATCGGAGCGACCTTTTAGTTGAGACAGGATCTTTTTCTCTAATTCGACGGCTTGTTCAAGAGATACTGCATTTTTTTGGTTACTTTGCGAGAGAGGGTGAAGTCTTCTTGTTTCGCTGTATCGTTTTACTAACTCTTTTTTCTCTGCATCTAGAAAAATCACATTGAGATCATGCAGTGAGTTCAGTTTGTTCAGTGTGGTTTGTAGTGAGGTAGGATCTTTGGGTAAGTTTCGAATATCGATACTGACAGCGATGTTTTGGCCACTTTCGCTGATCGAGTCAATGAATTGATCGAGTAAATTGACGGGTAAATTATCAACACAATAGTAGCCAAGATCTTCAAATACTCTCAGAGCCACTGATTTCCCAGCGCCTGAACAGCCACTAACAACCATTAATTTCATGATATTTAACCAATATTTCCTGCAGTTTGAGTAGGAGTGAGCGAGTCATTATTGATCGTCTCCCCAACCATAATAGTAAAGAGTTGCTGGTCATCCTTAGCGGCTCTTAACTGCTTCAGGACTTTTTTATCACTCAGCCTCTCTGCCATTTTCGATAAGGTTTTTAAGTGCTCTTTACATTGTGAGTCAGGAACAAGCAGTGCAAACAGAAGATCAACTGGCATATTATCGATAGCATCAAATTCAATCGGTTCTTTGCATTGAATTAATACTGCGACCGCTTGCTCACTGTTGAATATTCGGCCATGGGGAATCGCAATGCCATTCCCGATGCCGGTACTGCCCATTTTTTCTCTGGTGAGCATGCAGTTAAAGAGATCTTTTTCATTATCACCAAGCTCTGCAGCGGCAAGTTGACTAATTAATTCGAGAGCACGTTTTTTACTGCTGCACTGGACCGCACTTTTGGTACAGTCCAATGATAATACTTGGTTAATTTGCATGATTAGTGATTACTTAACTTTTCTTTATGTTTATTGAGCTGACGTACAAGCTTATCTACTAAGCTGTCGATCGCTGCGTACATGTTATCTGAAACGGAAGAGGCATGTATTTCGCCTTGATTCACATGGAGAGTAGCTTCAGCAATTTGCTGATCTTTTTCTACTTTCAAAACGACATGAGCATTATTAATATGCTCAAAGAAACGCTCTAATTTTTTAAATTTAGAATTTACACTGTCATGTAATGCTTCAGTCAGTTCGATGTGGTTGCCGGTTAAGTTAATTTGCATAGACTCTTCCTTCAGTTGTGTTTCGCTACAGTAGCTGTTTACGCTGATTTGATGGCGGAATCCCCAGGGACTCTCTGTACTTAGCGATAGTACGTCTTGCCACCATAATACCTTGTTCTGATAGCAGAGCTGTGATTTTGCTATCACTTAATGGTTTTGCTTGGTTCTCTGCTGAAACCAGCTTTTTCACTAACGCTCTGATTGCGGTCGATGAACACTCACCGCCATTATCGGTACTAACATGACTTGAAAAAAAGTACTTCAATTCAAAAATACCACGTGGAGTATGCATGAATTTTTGTGTCGTGACTCGTGAAATCGTCGATTCGTGCATCTCTACTTCAAGGGCGATGTCATTTAATACCATAGGTTTCATTGCCTCTTCACCGAGCTCGAAGAAGGCTTGTTGTTGTTCGACAATACAACGTGCCACTTTGAGTAAGGTTTCATTTCGGCTTTCTAGGCTTTTTATTAACCACTTGGCTTCTTGAAGATTGGTTTTAATAAAGTGGCCATCAGCGCTGTTACGCGTGCTTTTGCCCAATGCGGCATATTGAGCGTTTACTTTGAGCTTAGGCGCGCTTTCTGGATTGATGGCGACTACCCACTTTCCATTCTCTTTAAAGACAGTGACATCAGGAACCACATACTCAGTATCACCATGAGCAATGTTGTTGCCAGGCCTTGGGTCCAGATCATGGATTAATGTCATGACCTGTTTTAATTCTGCCTCTTTAAGCTTAGTTTCTTTTGCTAATTGACGGTAATCACGGTTACCAAGCAGAGCGATATGATTCTTAATGATGGATTGAGTTTCAGATAACCAAGGCGTCTCTTTTGGGTATGTTGCTAATTGTAGCAGTAAACACTCTTGTAAATTTCTAGAGCCGACGCCGAGCGGATCAAACTGCTGTACTCGTTTAATAACGGCTTCAATCTCATCGAGTTCGACCTCTTCTGAGCCCATGCTATCTAGAATATCCTCAGCACTGACGGTGAGATAACCATTGTCATCAATGGCATCAATAATAGCGATGGCAATGGAGAGGTCTATATCACTAAAAGGCGTTAAGTGAACTTGCCACATCAGGTAGTCTTGAAGACTTTGTGTGGTTTCACCTTGATAGATAGGCATCTCGTCATCAGCAGAGATTCCTGTACTGCCAGTATTAGCACTGTATACATCTTCCCAGGTGGTATCGATAGGAAGATCTTCACTCATATCATTTTTTTCTAATGCATCAGCACTGTCTATTTGTTCGGGTTCGCTGGTCACTTCTGCGGTGGCCGCACTCTCACCCGTGTTGTTGTTCTCTTCTTGGTTCTTATTGGCGTCTTCAGTGGCTGATGTCTCTTGGCTATCTTCGATTTCAAGTAGTGGATTTGAGTCTAATGCGTCTTGAATCTCTTGCTGAAGTTCTAGCGTAGAAAGCTGCAACAAGCGAATGGCTTGCTGTAGTTGAGGCGTCATCGCTAGTTGTTGACCTAGCTTGAGCTGAAGAGTTGGTTTCATGTATATTGCGCACCTTGTTATTATCAATTATTGCACAGCTTATAGAACTCATAATAAATCAAATCACTCAGTTATGTTCTATTTTAATCACTAGAGTTTGAACTGGTCACCTAAGTAGACTCGTTTAACATGTTCATCATTCAACACCTCTTCTGGGGTGCCGTTGGCAATTAAGTGGCCTTGACTAACGATATAAGCGTGCTCACAAACATCAAGAGTCTCTCGAACGTTATGATCGGTAATTAGCACACCAAGACCGCGATCTCGTAAATGCTCAATGATTTTTTTGATGTCGATAACTGATATCGGGTCAACCCCAGCAAAGGGCTCATCAAGTAGAATAAACTTTGGATTAGCCGCTAATGCACGAGCGATTTCAACACGACGTCGCTCACCACCGGAGAGGGCCATGCCGTTACTGTTACGAATGTGTTGGATGTTAAACTCATCCAGCAGCTCTTCGAGTTTATCCTGTTTTTCGGTTTTGGTGATGTCATTACGAGTTTGTAGCACAGCCATGATGTTGTCATAGACAGAGAGCTTTCTAAAGATTGAGGCTTCTTGAGGTAGGTAACCGATGCCCATCTTTGAGCGATTGTGCATCGGTTGAACACTAATGTCTTCGCCATCGATGGTAATCTTGCCTTCGTCACGGGCCACAAGTCCAACAATCATGTAAAAAGAGGTGGTTTTTCCTGCACCATTGGGGCCAAGAAGACCGACAATTTTCCCAGACTCTACTTGTAAACTTACGTCTGAAACCACTTTTCGTCCACTGTAGGTTTTTGCCAAGTGTTCAGCTTTTAATATCGCCATAATGTATTCTTATTTGTTCAGTTGACTAGGTTGGAGCACTGTGGTCACACGTTTTTTGTCACTGCTATTGGCAATCAGTTTTTGACTGCCAATGTGATAAGTGATTTTATCCCCTTCAATGGTGCTGTCATCTTGAGATATTTGCGCTTCACTGGTCATTAACAAGACATCTTTTTCAATTTCGTAGCGCAGTTTTAAAGCGTGCCCTTTTAAGGTTTTCCCATCATCTGTCAGCTGAGTAAACCGGGCGGGCTTACCAAACGCCTCTAAAATTTCACGACCTTCTTTACCGTTAGGGCGAATCACAATCAGTTTATCAGCCCAGATATTAATGCTGCCTTGTTTTAACGTCACGTCTCCGGTGAACGTTACTCGGTTTGACTTCATATCAAAGTTCTGGGTATCAGAATCAATATAAATGGGCTGCTCGGTGTCCGTGCTTAGGGCCCAACTACTGAGCGACGTTAAACATAAACAGGCAATTAAACTAATTTTTCGGAGCTTCATATCTACCTTGTACACTGTTATACAGTTCAGCATTGTGGCTATCAAAATTGCCTTTCATTGCATGACCCATAGTTTCGAACATTGGACCGACAAGAAATACATCCTCTTCGGTCATGAAATCTTTCGTGATCAACTCAAGCTGTAAACTTTCGGTTTTCATGGTGGTGAACGTGGCATCAGGTAATAAATTATGGACCACTACATCTCCTTCCATAAGCAGTTCATTTTTTTTGCTTAGGGTGGCTTGGTTAGAGGTAATACGCCACTCTTCAGTCTCACCCTCTCTATAAATGGTAAAGACAGGCTGATAGAAGTGAGTCTCCCCACTTTGGGAGAAATACTCTAGATGTGTTGAGTAGACTCGATAGTTTCTAATACCACTTTCATTGAAGCTAGTATTCGTTAAGTTGCCCCCTGTAAAGATAGGAAGCTCTTTATCTGGCGCGATCTGTTTTTCTGGCTGACTATTTTTATCATACAAATAGTAGCCTGACCAACTCCCCACCAGAAGAAGCAAAACAAAGAGCAGCCTCGATAGGCTCATATACTCAAACCTTTGTGTTTTTCTAACTCCCCTTTAGCTTGCAAGATAAGATCACACACTTCTCTTACTGCACCAAAGCCACCTTGGATAGAGGTTACGTAGTTTGCTCGTTGCACAAGCAATGGATGCCCATCCGCGACACTAACCTTCAATGCTACTTCATTCATCACTGGCCAATCAATTAAATCATCACCAATATAGCCTGTTTGTGATGGAGATATATGTAATTTTTCAATGAGATCTTGGTAAGCCTTTAATTTATCATCTTGTCCTTGATAAATATGCTTAATACCAAGCGCCGTCATTCGGTTCTCTACGATAGCGGACTTTCGACCTGTAATGATGGCAACTTCGACGCCTGAATTCATTAATGACTTGATGCCATATCCATCTCGAGTATGAAACGTTTTTAGCTCCTCACCGTTGTTTCCCATGTAGATTCTGCCGTCAGAAAACACGCCATCTACATCGCAAATGAGCAGTTTTATCTCTTTGGCTATATTAAGTAGATTGGGAGATACCTTTTTATAAAGGGTATCAATTAAGGCTTCAATTTTAAGGGGCTCGGTCATTACATGACTCCTGCTTTTAATAGATCATGCATATTCAGTGCACCAACTAAGCGTCCATCTCTGCACAGTAGTAAGCCATTTTTTCGTTTCTCTTCCATGAGGTTTAAACCATCAACCGCCAACATGTCCGGGCTAACTACCGTTGGATTTTTGGTCATCACTTCACCAATGGTTTGGGTGTGAATATCAATGCGGTTATCGAGGATGCGTCGTAAATCACCATCGGTGAAGATACCGATTACACGCAACTCTTCATCAACAATGGCAGTCATGCCTAACCCTTTTTCAGAGACTTCAAGCAGGGCATCTTTGATCAATCGGTCAGCAGCAACCATAGGTAATTTACTGCCCGTATGCATAATGTCATTTAATTTTAGCAGCAGTTTTCGGCCTAGGGCTCCGCCAGGGTGAGAAAGGGCAAAATCATCAGCAGTAAAACCTTTCGCCTGCATTAAGGCGATCGCAAGAGCATCCCCCATCACTAAGGTTGCTGTGGTACTCGAGGTTGGAGCCAGCGCCAGTGGACAAGCTTCTTGAGGTACGGTGATCTGCAGGTGGAAATCGGCGACTTCCGCCATGCTTGATGAGGGCTTTCCTGTCATCGTGATGATACTGATACCGAGACGCTTTATGACTGGAACCAGAGCTAAGATCTCTGAAGCTTCACCAGAATTAGAGATCGCAAGGACGACATCACCTTTTTCGACCATCCCTAAATCGCCGTGGCTAGCTTCGCCAGGGTGAACAAAGAATGAAGAGGTCCCGGTGCTGGCCAACGTTGCGGCAATTTTTTTACCAATATGCCCTGACTTCCCCATTCCCATCACAATCACTTTGCCTTTGCACTGCAGAATCATCTGGCATGCTTGAGAGAAATCATCATTAATGTAACGAGATAACTGAGTAAGTGCCTCTATCTCAATCGTTAATACGTTTTTACCAGCTTTACAAAAATCAAAGGTATTCGACATGTTAATAGGTTCCTTATCGGTTAAGCGGTCATGTTATAAAGAAGATAGGCTTGATATACAACGAAGCAGCACAGTAATACTCCACCTTCTATTCGGTTAATGCTTCTGCTTTTCCCTAGCGCCATAATGAGTAGTAGTATAGACATGGCTAACATGACGTAGAAGTCACGATTCATCGCTAATGCATTGATGGTTGATGGATGTATCAGACCTGGAATACCCATTACCGCGAGAATATTAAATACATTCGATCCGATGATATTACCGACGGCCATATCATCTTCACCTTTCATGACACCGGCAAGAGACGCCGCAAGTTCTGGAAGACTGGTACCAATTGCTATAATGGTCAAGCCAATAACCAACTCACTCATGCCGAAATATGTGGCGATAATGACGGCAGAGTCAACTAGAGTGTCAGCAGAGAAAGGAAGAACGACGAGTCCAACGGCAATCCAAAAGAGAGCTTTACCGTTACTGACGCCGGTAGGGATCTCAGACTCTTGTTCTTCAATAAAAGCGTCGTTATTCTTTTTTTCAGATCGGCTTATTTGCAGCATCGCAAGGATAAAGGTGATGAACAGAATCACCAGTAAGACGCCTTCGTAAAAGCCTAGGTAGTTATCCCATAATAGTAAACCAGCGACTACAGTAACCGCGAGCATTAATGGCAGTTCTCTGCGAATAACTCCTGAACTGATAGAGAGAGGTTTCACTAATGCGGTGATACCAAGAATTAATGCAATATTAGCAATGTTTGAACCGAGAACGTTACCTACAGCGGTATCCGTTTTTCCTTCCAATGCAGCCGCCGCCGATACCATCATTTCAGGAGCAGAAGAACCCATTGCGAGAATCGTCATACCGATCACAAGGGGAGAGATGCCATAGTTTTTTGCTAACGCGGCTGAGCCATAGACAAGTTTGTCAGCACTCCAGACAAGTAGCACTAATCCTACGATTAGAAAAAGAACGGCTTCTAGCATCGTGTTTCCTCTGAAATTAAATAAGTATTGAATGGTTCTAAGGCGCCAATTCTGACGGTTAGTCGAGCAAAATGGAAGTGTTTAGCCTAGCAATTTTCTAACCGTGCTTGAAAAAATGAATGAACAGAATAAATTAAACGGCTTAAGTGCGTAGAATAGAGACTTTGTACGATGTTTATTAAAGGATTTCATTGCATGTGTCTCTATTTTATTTAGAATTAATTGATAAATATTATCAATACGTTGATCGCGCCTTTATTCATCAGTGCAATTATTGATTTTTTTTTACGCTTAATAGGTTGGTATGGACGCAGTAGAAAACTTAGTTACGATCAGGAATTTACGCTTTCAACGAGGCTCGAGAGTCATTTTTGATGATATCAGTTTACAGGTACCAAAAGGCAAAGTGACAGCCATTATGGGACCTTCTGGTATCGGAAAAACCACACTGCTTCGCTTGATTGCTGGGCAGATACTCCCCTCTTCTGGTGATATCAGGTTTGCAAAGTGGGACATTCCAACGCTTGGACGGACTCAACTTTATCAAGCAAGAAAAAGAATGGGGATGTTATTTCAATCAGGCGCTCTGTTTACCGATATGAATGTTTTTGACAATGTCGCTTTTCCTATCAGAGAACATACTCAGCTACCTGAAAAACTCATCCACACGCTGGTACTGCTTAAGCTTGAAGCGGTAGGCCTTCGTGGTGCAGCGGAGTTAATGCCCAATGAGTTATCCGGTGGAATGGCGAGGCGAGCAGCGTTGGCTCGATCTATTGCTCTTGATCCTGAGTTAATCATGTTTGATGAGCCTTTTGTGGGACAAGACCCTATCACAAAAGGTGTTCTGGTTGAGTTGATCAAAAACTTAAACAGCGCATTGGGGCTGACTTCTATTGTGGTCTCTCATGATGTGCCTGAGGTGATGAGTATTGCCGATCAGGTTTATCTGTTGTCAGAGGGGAAGGTGATTGCGCAGGGGGAGCCACAAACCCTGCTTGATAACTCCGATCCAAAAGTACGGCAGTTTTTGGACGGTATCGCCAATGGACCTGTGCCGTTCCGCTTTCCTGCCAAAGAGATGTCAGAGGATCTTTTTAATCATGATTAATAGTGTATTGAATATGGTGGCAAATCTTGGTAGGCAAGGGGTGGAAACTTGTCAGTCAGTAGGAAAGGCAACACTAATGCTAGTGGGTGCCATTGTTGCAAAGCCACAGCCAACAAAAATGTTCCCTTTAGTGGTTCGTCAGCTCTACTTTGTGGGGGTTCAATCTTTAGCCATCATTATTATCTCTGGGCTGTTTATTGGGATGGTATTGAGCTTACAAGGCTATATTGTATTAGTGGATTATGGTGCTGAGACCAGTTTGGGTCAGATGGTGTCACTGTCGCTGTTGAGAGAGTTAGGGCCCGTAGTGACCGCGCTGCTTTTTGCTGGACGCGCTGGCTCTGCCTTGACGGCTGAAATTGGGTTAATGAAAACCACAGAGCAACTTTCTAGCCTTGAGATGATGGCCGTAGACCCACTAAGACGAGTGATTGCGCCACGGTTATGGGCTGGCATCATCTCTATGCCGCTGCTGGCGATGATTTTTATTGCTGTGGGGATCTGGGGTGGACAGATCGTCGGTGTTGATTGGAAAGGCATTGATCATGGCAGTTTTTGGTCTGTCATGCAAAACTCGATTGATTTAAGATACGACATTATTAACAGCTTGATCAAATGTGTGATTTTTGCTTTTACCATAAGCTGGATTGCACTGTTTAATGGATATAACGCAATACCTACCTCGGAAGGGATCAGTATTGCAACAACAAAAACGGTTGTTCACTCTTCACTGATCGTTTTAGGGCTTGATTTTGTGCTTACTGCACTGATGTTTGGGAATTAATCATGCAACAGACTCGTAAATTGGAACTTTGGGTTGGCACTTTTATGCTGATGGGGATCACCGCTATTTTAGTTATCATCTTGAAAATTGCAGATGTAAAAAGCTTTGGTGATGGTGAAACGTACATACTTAGAGCGCAATTTGACAACATCGGAGGTCTAAAAACTCGCTCACCAGTGAAAGTAGGTGGTGTCGTAGTGGGTCGAATTACTAAGATTTCATTGGATACTGATGAGTATCTACCTGAAGTCGAAATGTCGATAGATAAGGCGATGGGATACTTTCCAGAAACGACCTCGGCTCAAATCTTAACATCAGGGTTAATCGGTGAGCAGTACATCGGAATTCATCCCGGCTTTGTCGATGAAGACATTGAGATGCTCGTAGACGGTGATTATATCGAAGATACTAAGTCTGCTTTGGTATTAGAAGACATGATAGGGCAAGTGTTGTATAGCGTCGGTGGAGACAATTCAAAAGAGGGGACTGATGATGAATAAGATCGTCGTAATTATTTCATTGACGATGAGTTTACTCTGTTTTCCTGTTTCATCGGCTGAGGTGGATAAGACCAAACCGTACGAGATGATAGAGATTGTTGCTGCGAATACCTTTGATCGTTTAAAAGCGGAGCAACTAGAGATACAAAAAAATCCCGAATTGTATAAGGTGATTGTGAATGAAGAGCTGATGCCTTACATCAATGTAAAATATGCAGCCTATTTACTATTAGGTCCGGAATTAAAAAAAACCAACGCTGAAGATAGAAAAGAGTTTGTGAATGCTTTTAAAGCCTATCTAATTTCTTCGTATGCCCAAGTTCTTACTCAATATAGCGATCAACAAATAAAGTTTGATCCTGCTAAAAAAGTGTCGGATAAAAAGTCAATCACTACCGTTCGTTTAGAGATCGTAGATAGCAATAGACCGAATATTAAAATAGCCTTTAAACTCAGAAAAAACAAAAAAAATGGTCAGTGGCAGGGGTATGACATTATTGCTGAAGGGGTGAGTTTACTCTCGAGTAAACAGGCTGAATGGAAAGGGAAAATTCGTACTCAAGGAGTCAGCACGATAAGTGACGAGTTGCATCAACTGGCCCAAGCACCGATTCGATTAGAAGAAACAACCCAATGATAGAGAGTAACTGGCAAGCCCATAGTTCACACCATTACTCCTTAAAGGGGACCGTTGACCGTGACACGGTCCCAGGTATTTGGGGGCATATACAAACATGGACACCGAGCGAAAAATCGATAAAAGTCGACTTATCTCAGCTAAAAAGAGTGGATTCTGCAGGTTTAGTTCTCCTTTTACATTTATTAGAGCATGCAAAAAAATCAAATTGCCATATAATGCTCGATTCCGTTCCTGACCATCTGCTGACACTAATACAGTTAAGCAATGTAGAATTATTAATCGCAGATCATATCTGACGTCTTGCATATTATAGGTACTCAAGTGGATAGCGCTGAAATTAAAGAAATTTTGGAAACACAACTTCAACTTCAAGAAGTTCATGTAAAAGGTGAAGGTAGTCACTTTGAAGTGATTGCAGTTGATGACATATTCAATGGAATGAATCGCGTTAAAAAACAACAGACCATCTACGGACCTCTGATGGAGCAGATCTCATCGAACGCTATTCATGCTCTTACCATTAAAGCATTTACGCCAGAAGAGTGGGCGCGTGATAAAAAATTAAATATGTCATTCTAAGAGGCCAACGAGTGCATAAATTTCGAATTCAAGGCAGTGACCGTCCACTAAGTGGCGAAGTTACTATCTCAGGCGCTAAGAACGCCGCTTTACCGATTCTATTTTCTGCAATTTTAGCAGAAGAACCTGTAGAAATTGCTAATGTACCTAAACTGCGCGATGTGGATACTTCCATGGAGTTACTAAGACAGTTAGGTGCAACGGTTTCTCGCAATGGCTCTATCCATGTGGATGGTAGTCAAATTAACGAATACTGTGCCCCTTATGAGCTGGTTAAAACCATGAGAGCATCTATATGGGCGTTAGGTCCATTGGTGGCTCGTTTTGGTCAGGGACAAGTCTCTCTGCCAGGCGGTTGTGCGATTGGAGCAAGACCTGTGGATCTTCACATCCATGGTTTAGAGCAGCTAGGTGCCACCATTACGCTTGATGATGGTTATGTTAAAGCGGAAGTGGATGGACGCTTACAAGCGGCTCACATCGTGATGGATAAAATTAGTGTTGGTGCCACCGTGACGATCATGAGTGCAGCAACATTAGCTGAAGGTACGACTGTTATTGATAATGCAGCTCGTGAGCCAGAAATTGTGGATACTGCCGATTTTTTAAATACCATAGGTGCAAAAATAACGGGTGCTGGTACTGATACGATCACCATTGAAGGGGTTGAGCGTTTAGGTGGTGGCTACCATGCTGTGGTACCAGATCGTATAGAGACTGGAACCTTTTTAGTCGCTGCAGCGGTATCGGGCGGAAAGATTACCTGCTTGAACACCAAACCTCACTTATTAGAGGCGGTATTGGCTAAGCTTGATGAAGCTGGTGCCAGTGTTGAAACCGGAGAGAACTGGATCACTGTTGATATGACAGATAGGGAGCTAAAAGCGGTAACGATTCGTACGGCACCGCATCCCGGTTTCCCAACGGACATGCAAGCTCAGTTTACTCTGCTTAATATGATGGCTTCAGGCTCAGGCGTAATCACTGAAACGATTTTCGAGAATCGATTTATGCATGTTCCTGAACTACAGCGTATGGGGGCACATGCCGATATCGAAGGTAATACGGTTATTTGTGGAGACACTGATGGCTTAAGTGGAACTCAAGTGATGGCAACAGACTTACGAGCATCTGCAAGTTTGGTTATTGCTGGCTGTATTGCAAAGGGTGAAACGATTGTTGATCGAATTTATCATATCGATCGTGGTTACGATAAAATTGAAGATAAGTTAACGGCACTTGGCGCAAATATTGAGCGTTTTAGAGAGGCAAGTTAACCGCTTTTAGTTTTAAATAAAAATATGAAAAAACCGAGATCTGGCGATCCCGGTTTTTTACGTTTAGACTCCTTATTTTCAAGGAGACGTTGTTGTCTAGGAGAGAGAGATGATCGCAATTTTGCGTATATTGGCACTGGTTATATTTGCCCTGTTTACTTTTGTTTTTGGTTGTACCTATTGCCTATTTAGCCCTAGAAATCCAAAACATGTAGAAACATTTGCCCATCTATTTAGCAAGATGTCGATTATCTTTGGTATCAAACTCGAACTCCGAGTCCCAGAAGGCGCAAAAGAGCAAGGTCCAAGTGTTTACGTTGCTAATCATCAAAATAACTGGGATCTCTTTACTATTTCAGGTGTTGTTATGCCTAGAACGGTAACGGTGGGTAAAAAAAGCTTAGTGTGGATCCCACTGTTTGGTCAGCTTTACTGGATTACTGGCAATATCTTGATCGATCGCGCTAACAAAAGTAAAGCGGCGGGTACGATTGCTCAAGTTGCGAATAAAATTAAAGAACGCTCGGTCTCTGTTTGGATGTTCCCTGAAGGGACCCGATCACGTGGTCGTGGGTTACTTCCGTTTAAAACCGGAGCCTTTCACGCTGCTATTGCTGCTCAAGTTCCTGTTATACCAATGGTTTGTAGCACAACACACAATAAAGTGAAGTTGAACCGTTGGAATAACGGCCACGTTATTGTTGAGATTTTACCCCCTGTTAGCACTACGGGTTTCAGCAAAGAGAGCGTTCGCGAGTTATCTAACTTATGCCGAGATAAAATGAATCAAAAGCTTGAAGAGTTAGATGCAGAAGTTGCGCAGTTAGAGAGCGTAAAATAATTGAATACTCATGATGTGGTATTAGTTGACCGTACTGGTCAGCCTATCGGTAGCATGGGAAAGATGGCTGCGCACCAGAATGGTGGTCAACTCCATCTGGCCTTTTCTGTCATGTTATGTCGAAGTGGGGCTGATGGACGGGAATACCTCCTCCAACGTAGAGCGAAAGGGAAATACCACAGTGGCGGTTTATGGACCAATACGTGTTGTTCACATCCTTATATGGATGAATCTATTGAGAATGCTGCTCGACGACGGTTAACACAGGAACTGGGAGTTAAGCTTAACGTTTCGACACCATTGACGGCTATTGGCTCGTTTATCTATTGTGCAGAGCTCGATAACGACTTAGTGGAGCATGAGTTTGATCATATTCTTATAGGAGAAGTCTCTGAGTTAGTGCTTGAATTAAACCCAGAAGAGGTGAGTGAAGTTCGCTGGTGGAGTGAGCAGGAAATCGTGACACAGCTGAAATTAAAAAAGACACCATTCACCGTATGGTTTCATGATGTCTTTCAAGCAATTAGAGCATTATAATAGTAGAGAACTATCGAACCGCAATTGCTTCAATTTCAATTTTCACATCTTTTGGTAAACGAGCGACTTCAACACATGAACGAGCAGGGTAGTTCTCTACACCACTTTGATCGAAGAAGTTACCGTATACTTCATTCACGGCACCAAAGTCATTAAGGTCTTTTACAAATACCGTCATTTTTACAATATCTTTTACTGTTAGACCTGATGACTCAACGACAGCTTTTACATTTTCAAGAGACTGACGAGCTTGCTCTGAGATATCATCAGCGACTTCGCCTGTAACAGGGTTCACTGGGATCTGACCAGAAGTAAAAACCATGTTCCCTAAATCAACACCTTGTACATATGGACCTATTGCTGCTGGTGCATTTTCGGTATGAAGAATTTTTGTCATTGTAATTTTTATCCTTATCATGAAGTTAATATTCAGCGTATATCTTCCCATAATATAAGCGATTATTTGCTTAGGTAATAGTTATCATTTCACTGGGAAGCCTAAGCGCTCTCTCACGACTCTCTCGCACTCATCAATTTCATTCACATCTCTTGGTGCGATCATTACGGTATCATTTCCACCGACAGATCCTAGGATCTCTTGATGTGGTTGTGTATCGATTAGTCGACCGACAAGTTGTGCTCCACCTGGATGGGTTTTGACAACCACCACCAACTGATTGTGTGTCACGTATTCGATTTGAGATAAAATCGATGAACTGATCTGTACCGGCTCACTTTCAACGGTTAGGCAGTAGACCTTCTTACCGTGAGCGTTGGGAACTTTAACCACATTCAAACGTGAGAGCAATCGTGAAACTGTAGATTGGCTAACATCAGTAAAACCAAGGTTGAATAATCCGACTCTTACTTCATCTTGAGTAGTAAAACTTTGTTGTTGTAGTAGTCGTTTACATGCATGAAAAATTGTATCTTCACACGTGTTTGTTTTTGGGTGGGCATTAATTGTCATCAACCATTCCTTGCTAGTAATAGGTTGGAAATAAACACTAGAGATTCAGGATTCTATCAGGTTAATTCATTAGAAAATTTGATGAATATCACCGAAGAAGATGACAATGAATAAAAAAAAGCCTTACATCTGTAAGGCTTTTTTTACAATATATCGAAGTGGTTACTTTCTGTCAGTCACAATCTCTCTTGCAAACACTTTTTCACAATATTTACATTTCAGTTGGATGTCTTCTTTTTTAGTAATCACACTAAAGCTGCTCTCAACAGGTTCACCGTGAGTAATACAGTTACTGTTTGGGCATTCAAAAACATTGGTAATTTTGGTTGGCAAAATCAGAGGGATTTTTTTCACCACATTGTAATTTTCAATTTGGTTTACTGTTGCTTTCGGTGCATAGAGCGCGAGTTTACTTGCCTGATCTTCAGAGACAAACGTATTTTCAAACTTGAGCAGATCTTTGGCGCCTAATAGCGATGAAGGTAAGTTTAACCCTATGGTCACTTTTTCTTTCGATTTGTGCATTTGAAACAGTTTTAATACTTTTATGCCAATATTGGCTGGGATGTGGTCTATAACAGTACCATTCTTGATCGCTTCAACGCGTAATTGGTTCTCTTTTACCATGATAATATCTCCTACTTTAAAGCGATTGATTAAGAACTAGAGCTAATAGTGCTTCACGTGCATACACGCCATTTTCAGCTTGTTGGAAATAGTAGGCGTGAGGGGTTTTATCTACATCTACCGCAATTTCGTCAACACGTGGCAGTGGGTGCAACACTTTTAAATTGGGTTTTGCACTTTCAAGCATGTCCGCATTTAAGATGTATGCTGACTTAATGTGTGCATATTCTGACTCATCAAAACGCTCTTTTTGAACACGAGTCATGTACAAGATATCAAGCTCTGAAATAACAGAGTCCATCTCTTTTAATACTTGGTACTCAATGCCTGCTTCATTTAGATCTTCACAGATATAATCCGGCATCTCTAACACTTCAGGAGCAATGAAGTAGAATTTAACATTATTAAACTTTGCTAGTGCTTGAGTTAATGAGTGAACGGTACGTCCGTACTTAAGGTCACCAACAAATGCGACGTTTAGATTATCTAATGTACCTTGTGTCTCATAGATAGAGAATAGATCAAGTAGAGTTTGGGTCGGATGCTGGTTTGCTCCGTCGCCGCCATTGATGATTGGCACACCATTTGAGAACTCCGAGGCTAAACGAGCGGCCCCTTCTTGTGGGTGTCGCATGACGAAGGCATCAACATAAGAGGCAATCACTTGCACGGAGTCAGAGAGCGTCTCACCTTTTTTAGCCAGTGATGTGTTACCACCGTTATCAAAACCGATTACCGTGCCACCAAGGCGTTGAATTGCGGTTTCAAATGATAAACGTGTTCGTGTTGAAGGTTCAAAGAAGCAACTGGCGACAACTTTATTTTTTAGCAGCTCAGGGTTTGGTTCTGCCTTTAATCTACCAGCAGTTTCAACGATAAGTTCAAGTTCATCTCTTGATAGCTCTGGTATAGAAATGATGTTTTTTTGATACAACGAATGCGTCATGGCTGTCTCTTCCTTATTATTGTTGATCACAGTGATAATTTTTAGACAAAAAAAAGCCTCCAATAATTGGAGGCTTTTAATTGAATTTTATTTTGAAAACAGTAAATAGGATAACCAAAAAAGATATCCCGCCAACCCTGCTTGGGGTCAGTCGCTGAGATAACTTTTGCATGTTTCTTATGTTGGTCATTGTGGCTTCCTAATTAATTGCACCGAATTATACCGACAGAAATTTTCAGCGCAAGCGTTTGCGTAAAAGAAAACAAAAAAAGAGCTGTCACCAGCTCTTTTTGTATAGAGAACTAATCAGTAATTAGCTTCCTAGTGTAGCAACCATGATTGCTTTGATTGTGTGCATACGGTTTTCAGCTTCATCGAATACGATAGAGTGCTTAGACTCAACCACTTCGTCAGTCACTTCAACACCATCTTTCAGCATTGGGTATTCTTGAGCAAGTTCTTTACCAACAACAGTGTCTTCACCGTGGAATGCTGGTAGGCAGTGCATGAATTTAACATTTGCGTTGCCTGTTGCTTTTAGCATTTCCATGTTCACTTGGTAAGGCATCATTAGGTCGATACGTGCAGCCCAAGCTTCTTTTGCTTCGCCCATTGATACCCAAACATCAGTGTATAGGAAGTCACAATCTTTAACGCCTTCTTTAACGTCTTCAGTTACTGTGATTTTTGCACCAGTTTCAGCAGCAATTTCGCGACACTGTGCAACTAGCTCTTCTTCAGGCCAGAATGCTTTAGGAGCAACTAGACGGATATCCATGCCCATTTTAGCAGCACCAACCATTAGAGAGTTACCCATGTTGTTACGAGCATCGCCTAGGTAAGCGAACTTGATTTCGTGTAATTGCTTGCCAAGACCGTGCTCTTGCATGGTTAGGAAATCAGCAAGGATTTGAGTTGGGTGGAACTCGTCAGTTAGACCATTCCATACTGGAACACCAGCGTGAGCACCAAGCTCTTCAACGATCTCTTGACCGTAACCACGGTATTCAATGCCATCGTACATGCGGCCTAGAACACGTGCAGTATCTTTCATTGACTCTTTGTAACCGATTTGAGAACCAGAAGGCCCCAAGTAAGTTACGTTTGCGCCTTGGTCATAAGCGGCAACTTCAAATGCACAACGAGTACGAGTAGATGCTTTTTCAAAGATAAGCGCAATGTTTTTACCAGATAGACGAGGTTGCTCGTAACCGTTGTACTTCGCTTTTTTAAGATCAGCGGCAAGCTCAAGCATGTGCTGAATTTCACGTGGAGTGAAGTCTAGAAGTTTTAGGAAGTTACGGTTGCGTAAGTTAAAAGCCATGATGTGTTCCTTAATATTTTAAATAATGAGTCTGGTGAATAAATCACCAGGCTATATACGTTATTTATACTTAAATTAATAT
>NZ_JAKJSQ010000029.1:0-48415 GCF_050337105.1 Aliivibrio kagoshimensis | reverse complement strand
ACTTACCTCTAGGGGGAATAAGGCTTCATCGTACATTCAAGGGACTCATCAACATAGTTATCCACAATTTTAGTGGATAACTAATCTTAGCCTTTTGCATAAAAGGGTCAATGAATGTCAATCTTTTTTTATGACAAAAATAGTGATAATTAAAAACCATTTTTTAGATGATTCTAGTTGACAGTTTTTTTGTTGATCGTTAGAATTTTCCCGCTTTCAGCAATTCCCTCTTAGTTCAGTTGGTAGAACGCCGGACTGTTAATCCGTATGTCGCTGGTTCAAGTCCAGCAGAGGGAGCCAAATTCGCAATACCTGTTCCCTTTTAGTTCAGTTGGTAGAACGCCGGACTGTTAATCCGTATGTCGCTGGTTCAAGTCCAGCAAAGGGAGCCACACACTAAAGCCTCGTCATTGACGAGGCTTTTTTCATTTTTTTTCGTAATAAAGTAAAAACCCTACCGTTGAATGGTTGTTATCCCGAGCGCAACCAACGATAATATCTAAATCTCTTTATAAACATCATCATGTTGGTATGACTGACTATCTATTACTCCTTGTAGGCACAGTACTCGTTAATAACTTTGTACTGGTGAAGTTTTTAGGCTTATGTCCCTTTATGGGGGTTTCTAAGAAATTAGAGACCGCTATTGGTATGGGGTTAGCCACCACATTTGTTCTTACCTTAGCTTCAGTCTGCTCCTACTTAATCGAAAGCTATATTCTAAAACCGCTTGGTATTGAATATCTTCGCACTATGAGTTTTATTCTCGTCATTGCTGTTGTGGTACAGTTTACCGAGATGGTGGTGCATAAAACTAGCCCGACACTGTACCGAGTTCTGGGTATTTTCCTTCCACTGATTACCACCAATTGTGCTGTTCTTGGCGTCGCTTTACTTAACGTAAACGAGAGCCATGATTTTATCGAATCCATCATTTATGGATTTGGCGCTGCCGCGGGTTTCTCATTAGTCTTGGTACTGTTCGCCTCCATGAGAGAGCGTATCGCCGCCTCTGATGTCCCACTTCCATTTAAAGGGGCATCCATAGCCATGATAACCGCAGGTTTAATGTCCCTTGCTTTCATGGGCTTTACAGGATTGGTGAAACTCTAGTATGAGCACATTACTCATTGCGATTATCGCTATTTCAGCATTAGCAGCAGTCTTTGGTGTCATCCTCGGTTTTGCTTCGATCAAATTTAAAGTGAAATCGAATCCGATTGTGGAGCAGATAGATAGCCTTCTACCACAAACTCAGTGTGGTCAGTGTGGTTACCCCGGCTGTCGCCCTTATGCCCAAGCGATTGCAAATGGTGACAACATTAATAAATGCCCTCCAGGTGGACAAGCAACCATTGAGAAGTTAGCTGATCTAATGGGTGTCGATGTCGAAGAGTCCGCTCATGATGAGGACAAAGGAATAAAAACGGTTGCTTACATACACGAAGCGGATTGCATAGGCTGCACTAAGTGTATTCAAGCTTGCCCAGTCGATGCCATAGTCGGCGGCACCAAATCAATGCATACCGTAATCAAAGCCGAGTGCACGGGTTGCGATCTCTGTGTTGCCCCTTGCCCAACAGATTGTATAGAAATGATCCCTATTGAAATGACACCTGAAAGCTGGAAATGGCAGTTGAACCAAATTCCCATCGTCACTCTTCCTTCTGATGCACCACAACACAAGATGGAGTCATAATCTATGTTGTCCATCATCGAGCAGATCAAACAGGGGCAGCTATGGGATTTTCATGGCGGCATTCACCCACCAGAAAATAAACATATCTCTAGCAAACATCCATTGGTTCATGCTGGGATCCCAGATGAGATTACGCTGCCACTCAAACAGCATATTGGAGCGAAAGGGGAGATTCTTGTCTCTGTCGGAGACAACGTACTAAAAGGTCAACCCCTGACCCAAGGCAATTTTGCTATGTCTGTGCCTGTTCATGCCCCCACGTCAGGAACGGTCACGGCCATAGAACCGAGAACAATCGCACACCCATCAGGCTTGAGTGATTTATGTATTGTGATCAGCACAGACGGAGAAGACCGTTGGTGTAAGCGAAAACCTGTCTCTGATTATCTATCAGTAGACCCGGCTATCTTAATCGAGAAAATTCGTTCTGCAGGTATCTCTGGAATGGGTGGTGCAGGCTTTCCGACCAGCAGAAAAATTCAGACCGGTGTAGGCAAAGCCGACATCTTAATCATCAATGCTGCCGAATGTGAACCCTATATCACCGCCGATGACCGCTTAATGCAGGATCACTCAAAAGAGGTGATCGAAGGCATTAAAATTCTTAGACATATTCTCACACCTAAACTGACCATTATTGGCATTGAAGACAACAAACCCGAAGCGATCGATGCACTGATTAGTGCCTCAAAAGATGACGATGAGATTGTCATTCGAGTAATCCCGACTAAATACCCCTCTGGCGGTTCACGTCAACTGCTCAAGATATTAACAGGTAGAGAAGTTCCAACTCGAGGCCGCTCTACTGATGTTGGTGTTATCGTGCAAAACGTGGGTACTATTTTTGCCATCAAAAAAGCCATTTGTGATGCAGAACCTCTCATTGAACGCGTTGTCACCTTAACTGGAAACAGCATCGAACAGCCTGGTAACGTTTGGGCTCTTCTGGGTACCTCTGTCGAATACCTACTCACTAAACACGGTTACCAAAAAGACAAAAAACACCCTCGTATTATTATGGGTGGCTCGTTAATGGGTTATACCTTGCCACACACTGAGGTCCCCGTTACCAAAATTACTAACTGCATTATCACTCCTACTCGCAAAGAGCTGCCAATCAACAAGTATGAGATGGCCTGTATCCGTTGCAGTAGTTGTGCCGAAGTCTGCCCAAGTGTGTTATTACCACAGCAGCTCTATTGGTACGCAAAATCGGCAGAGTATGACAAATGTGAAGAGTACAACTTATCAGATTGCATAGAGTGTGGAGCCTGTGCTTACGTCTGCCCTAGTGACATTCCTCTCGTGCAATATTACCGCCAAGCAAAGTCTGAAATTTGGGCTCGCAAAGAGGATGCGCAAAAGGCCGAGCGAGCAAAATTACGCTTTGAAGAGCGAAATGCACGCCTTGAGCAAGACAAAGCTGACCGAGAAAATAAATTTAAGTTGGCTGCTGAACAACGTAAAAAGACCATGCTCGCAAAAGGTGATGACAATGCACTCTCCGCGGCTATTTCTAGGGTTAAGGCGCAAAAATCCAGTGAATCTATTACTGAAAAAAGTGACACCAAACCTGCTGTAGCGGCTGCGATTGCAAGAGCGAAAGCCAAACAAGCCGCCAGTGCATCTCAATCTCAACCAGACAATAGTGAGATGCAAAAGCTCCGAGAAGAAAGAAAACAGCAGGCTCGAGAAAAGCGAGCTAAGCAACAGAGCGAGTGTGTGCCAGAAAAACCAACAGCCAAAAATGCTGCTGTTGCCGCCGCTATTGCTCGCGCTAAAGCAAAAAAAGCCCAGCAAGCAGAAAACAGTGAGGTAAAAGAGACTGCACCAGCTGCGGATCCGAAAAAAGCCGCCGTTGCCGCCGCTATTGCACGTGCCAAAGCAAGAAAGGCACAACAAGTTGAAAGCAGTGACAATCAAACTGATGAGGTAAAAGAGAACGCACCAGCTGCGGATCCGAAAAAAGCCGCCGTTGCCGCCGCTATTGCACGTGCCAAAGCAAGAAAGGCACAACAAGTTGAAAGCAGTGACAATCAAGCTGATGAGGTAAAAGAGACCGCACCAGTTGCGGATCCGAAAAAAGCTGCCGTTGCCGCCGCTATTGCACGTGCCAAAGCAAGAAAGGCACAACAAGTTGAAAGCAGTGACAATCAAGCTGATGAGGTAAAAGAGACCGCACCAGCTGCGGATCCGAAAAAAGCCGCCGTTGCCGCCGCTATTGCACGTGCTAAAGCAAGAAAAGCACAAAATACTGAACAGAAGGATAGTTAAACCGTGGCATTCTTTATCTCAAGCTCACCACATGCTCACATTCAACGTCGCACCAGCGAGCTGATGTTATGGGTCATGTTATGCACCGGTTTCGGCCTATTTGCTCAAACGCTATTTTTTGGTTTTGGGTCATTAATTCAAGTTCTCTTTGCCATGCTGTTAGCGGTCATCACAGAAGCCGCCGTATTATTGCTACGAAAGAGACCGCTAGCGCCCTATTTATCAGATAATAGTGCGCTACTTACTGGTCTGTTAATCGGGTTAGCCATTCCCCCCCTTGCGCCTTGGTGGATTACGGTCATCGGTGTGATCTCAGCCATTGTGGTGGCAAAACACCTGTATGGGGGGATAGGTCAAAACTTATTTAACCCAGCGATGGTTGCTTATGTCGTGCTATTAATCTCCTTCCCATTAGAGATGACTACTTGGTTACCTCCTCAAGATTTACTCGCGAACAAAGTCGGTTTTGTTGATTCATTCATGGTGATTTTTACCGGTCATTCAAGTGAAGGGTTTTCAATTTTTCAGTTACAAAATAGCGTTGATGGCATCACGATGGCGACCCCTTTAGATACCATCAAAACGTCATTAAAAAATGGCCTAACCACACAAGAGATCTATCAGCAGCCTATCTTTGGATCATTAGCAGGTATTGGTTGGCAGTGGATTAACATTGGTTTTTTTGTTGGTGGCATTATCTTGTTAAAACTGCGTGTCATTCAGTGGCAAATCCCTCTCTCGCTACTAGCGTCACTGTTTAGCTTTAGCCTTATTTTTTATCTGTTCAATCCTGATACAGCAGCCTCCCCGGCTATCCACCTATTTTCTGGTGCCACCATGCTTGGTGCATTTTTCATTGCCACAGACCCTGTGTCGGCAGCGACAACACCAAAAGGCAGAGTGGTTTATGGGGCATCTATTGGTCTGCTCATTTTCATCATTCGTAGCTGGGGAGGGTTCCCCGATGGCATCGCTTTTGCCGTATTACTTGCCAATATGTGTGTTCCCTTGATTGATTACTACACCAAACCACGCACATACGGCCACGTGAAGGGATAGACTATGATTAAAGCCATTAAAAAGAGTTCTCTTGTTCTTACCCTATTTGCCATAGCCTCTACCAGTTTAGTGGTGGCCACTTATGCGTTAACGGCGGATCGCATTCAACAACAAGAGCAGATACACCTTCTTAAAGTACTTAACCAAGTGATCCCAGCGGACAATCATGACAATGAGCTCTATTTAAGCTGCTCAGTGATCGCAGCTTCGCCAGCGCTAGGGACCACAGTGGCAACTCCTGCTTATATTGCAACAAAGCAGGATAAACCTTCTGGTGTTGCGATAGAAACGATTGCACCAGATGGTTATAACGGAGCGATTAAGATCATTGTCGGTTTAAGTTACAACGCTGAAGTCACCGGTGTCCGCGTGTTATCCCATAACGAAACACCGGGCCTTGGCGATAAAATTGATCTTCGTATATCAGACTGGATTCTATCCTTTACTGGCCAATCATTGACTCCAAACACTGAAAATCAGTGGGCTGTAAAAAAAGATGGCGGTCAGTTTGATCAATTTACCGGCGCCACAATTACACCAAGAGCGATAATAAAAGCGACCAAGAAAGTGGTGCTCTACTATCAAAAAAATAGAGACGCTATCTATGCACTACCAAAAAATTGTCAGGAGGCGAAATGAGTGAGCAATCAAACCACAAAGAGCTAATGAACAATGGATTGTGGAATAACAACCCTGCTTTAGTTCAGCTTCTTGGCTTATGTCCTCTACTTGCTGTATCAGCCACTCTAACTAATGCTCTTGGTTTGGGTTTGGCCACCACCCTAGTATTGGTGGGTTCAAACCTAATCGTTTCATTAGTTCGTCAATGGGTACCCAAAGAGGTACGTATCCCCATTTTTGTTATGATCATTGCCTCACTAGTAACGTGCGTGCAGCTGCTCATGAATGCTTATGCTTACGGTTTATACCAATCTCTAGGTATATTCATTCCCCTTATCGTGACTAACTGCATCATCATCGGGCGTGCAGAAGCGTTCGCCTCGAAGAACAGCCCTAAGCTTGCTCTTCTTGATGGAATATGGATGGGCATTGGCATGACCGCCGTTTTGGTTCTCCTTGGTGCCATGCGTGAAATCCTTGGCAATGGCACCCTGTTTGACGGCGCCGATCTACTTCTCGGAGAATGGGCATTAATGCTCAGAATCGAGATATTCCATTTTGACAGTAAGTTTCTATTAGCGATTTTACCTCCCGGAGCATTTATTGGCGTCGGTTTGTTGATAGCACTAAAAAATGTGATTGATAATCGCGTGAAGATGATTTCGCCCAAAGAAGAAAAAACACAAATTGAGCGCGTAAGAATCAGTTAATAATAAAAAAGAGTAGAGTGAAAACCGTATGAACAACGTCAAACGTGTAGAGATACTTGAGCGATTAAGGGCAGAGAACCCCCACCCGGAAACTGAGCTCAACTGGTCAACACCCTTTGAATTACTGATTGCGGTACTGCTGTCTGCACAGGCTACAGATGTCAGTGTCAATAAAGCCACGGATAAACTCTATCCAGTCGCCAACACCCCTCAAACCATTTTCGATCTTGGCGTTGACGGCCTAAAAAGCTACATAAAAACCATCGGACTGTTTAATACCAAAGCGGTCAATGTGATCAAAACCTGTCGAATGATTATGGATCTTCATGGTGGTGAAGTACCTGAAGATCAAGAGGCTCTAGAGGCGCTTCCAGGCGTTGGCCATAAAACTGCAAATGTGGTTCTAAACACTGCTTTTGGTTGGCCGACTATTGCCATTGATACCCATATATTTCGCGTCAGTAACCGCACAAAGCTAGCGATGGGAAAAAACGTAAATGAAGTGGAAAAAAAATTACTCAAAGTGGTTCCAAAAGAGTTCAAATTAGATGTTCATCACTGGTTAATTCTGCATGGGCGTTACACCTGTATCGCTAGAAAACCACGTTGTGGCAGCTGTTTGATTGAAGATCTCTGCGAATTTGCAGACAAAACTGATAACTAAAAGTAGGTAACAATATGGCTATGGGAAGAATTCTACACACCATGATTCGTGTTGGTGATTTAGACAAATCTATCGAGTTTTACTCTACCGTAATGGGCATGACTCTACTGCGCCAAAACAGCAATGAAGAGTATAAATATACGCTGGCATTTCTCGGTTTTGGTGACGAGTCTCAAGGCGCTGTCATTGAGCTGACTTACAACTGGGGTACTGAAAGTTATGACCATGGCAACGCGTTTGGTCATATTGCGATTGGCGTTGATGATATCTACTCTACCTGCTATGCCATTAAAGCAGCAGGCGGTAATATTACCCGTGAAGCAGGCCCAGTCAAAGGCGGCTCGACGCACATCGCCTTCGTGAAAGATCCAGATGGGTATATGATTGAATTAATCCAAAACAGAGATGCCAGTGCTGGCCTTGAAGGATAAATTCTTCCACATCAAAAAGTGATAACTGCCTCACATTTTTCTGCTTCCAGTAAGAAAATAGATACAAATGATAACGGTTATCAATTAATCTCAATGCAATATTAACTCCAAAGTGGTATGGAAAGGAATTATGAGCATTGAGAATTGGGAACAACACACTCTACTGGCTGATTCTGCTATGCAGGAAAACGACCATTTACGCTCAATGATTCACTATCAACAGGCGTTCAGCATCTCAGAATCGATGATTGAAGATCAACGCTATTCACTGGATGACCGCTTAATCATCAGCTTATCCTCCTGCCACAACCTTGCAAACTTCTGGCGAAAGAACCACGATTCTGACTATGAATTAAAGTATCTACAGCTTGCTTCAGAAAAGATCCTGCTTCTTATTCCTCAATGTCCCCATAAAGCATGTAGCTCTTTTGTTTCATCACTCGGCTGTTGTAAAAAAGCCCTCATTGATTTTATGAAGCGACACCCTAACCCTGTCGTTGCTGAACAGGTAAAACATCTTGATAATGCAGCTCAATGTGAGCTAATCGCAACGTTTAGATTGCACTAACCTTGTCCTATCGGCTTGTATAAAGCGCCTTGCTTTGGTTATAATCCCGCTTCATTTTTTTGTATAGAGCGCAGTTTATGAGCAAAGGTTACTCTTGTATTGGTTTAGTTAACCCGAAAACCCCTGAAAATGTGGGCTCAGTGATGCGCGCCGCTGGTTGTTATGGGGTGAACTCAGTATTCTATACTGGCAAGCGCTATGAAATGGCCAAACAATTTTGTACTGATACAAAAAATGCACACTACAATATTCCATTAATTGGTGTGGAAGACTTAAAATCAGTCATCCCATTAGGTTGTGTACCCATTGCCGTCGATTTAATACCCGGTGCAAAGCCTCTACCAGAATATAAGCACCCTGCACGCGCTTTTTATATCTTTGGACCTGAAGATGGCACCCTCAAGAAACAGATTACTAACTTCTGTAAAGAGACCATTTATGTCCCAACTAATGGCTGCATGAACTTGGCTGCCGCTGTGAATGTCATCATGTACGACCGTATGGCCAAAGGGGATGATTTCTCTAATCATCAAGATACCCTAAAGTAGCAATCCACACTCAATAGTAAAAATGCCAGCAGTTAGCTGGCATTTTTCGTTATCCGTGACACTACCCGACTAAATGAGCGTTCGGCCTAGCGAGATCACAACACGACGGTTTTTATCTTTGCCTATTGGCGTATCGTTGTCAGCGATAGGTCTGCGTTTACCATACCCCTGAACTTGGATTCTGTCTCCTGGCATACCAATGGATTCAAAATACTCTTGTAACCTTTTCGCTCGCTTCTCAGAGAGGTTCTGATTGACGTTCTTTCCCCCTGACGAATCGGTATATGTTGATACTAACACCAGGTCAATATCATCACTGTAACGAACATATTCAGCAATCTGTGACAATCGCTTCTGTGACGCTTTGTTGAGCTGATCACTGTTTTTACTGTAGTGCAAAATAGTAAATGAGATATCTTCAAAACTGTATGGCAGTAAATTAGAGACACAAGTACTGAATTCATCATAAGCAGATTGAAACAGCACGGAAGAGAGTGATACTTCAATTAATTTATCGCGATTCTGCCAATCAGAATAGGTAAAGGTAGGGTAACGACCACTCTCAAGTTCTGCTAATAGTCCCCAAGCAGTTTGGCCACCGACATAACCATCAAACTGCTTGTAAAAGCGTAAATGCGTTATCGACTCGGCACTTTCACCTGGCATCCAACGAGGAGGCATTGAGACCAAAGAGACATTACGAGTCTCCCCCATGGCACGACGCATTTTGAGTTCGAAATCCAAATTGATTTTTTTACTGGCCATTGAGGTAAAGGTGGCATCACCATAGCTTGGGATCGGATGATTTAATTGACACTGCAAAGGCGTGTTCACCACCATTTTCCATTCAGATTGACCTGGTTGAGCTACATACTGTTTTGATGCCGATACATAGGGCACCATCAGTAGAGTCACCATTAACGAATACACAATCTTTTTCATAAATACCTAAACAACTAAAATTCTGATGCCGCAAAAAACTCATGTGGCAATGTTTGTCCCATTCACACAATGAGCACGCAACTGCACTTTTTAATGCAAGAAGCCCGCCATAGTTGCCAATAATATACGCTCAATTACGTTCATCCAATTTTTTATTCGCGTTAAAATGCCAAAACCACTTAAATCAGAGTTCAGCCTAGGCCCCTTTTCTGTAATAATAGCGCCCTATTTGACTAAGATAATATCTAAATGACCGCTGTTAAAGATGAAAACCTACTAAAAAGCCGATTTAGAGGCTACTTTCCTGTTGTGATAGACGTTGAAACAGCAGGGTTCAATGCCAAAACAGACGCACTGCTTGAAATTTGTGCCATCACCTTAACCATGGACGAAGATGGGTTTTTACATCCAGCAACCACAATGCATTTCCATGTATTGCCTTTTGAAGGGGCAAACATTGAACAAGCCGCTTTAGACTTTAACGGTATTCGCGATCCGCTCAGCCCACTGCGTGGTGCGGTATCAGAAGAACACGCCTTAAAAGAGATCTTTAAACAAGTTCGTAAAGAGCAAAAGAACCTCGATTGCCAGCGTGCCATTATGGTTGCCCATAACGCAACGTTTGATCACAGCTTTGTCATGGAAGCTGCTGAACGTTCAAAGTTAAAGCGTATTCCTTTTCATCCATTCTGTACCTTTGATACAGCTGCACTCAGTGGTCTTGCATTAGGTCAAACGGTTCTGGCCAAAGCGTGTAAGACGGCCAAAATCGACTTCGATGGCAAAGAAGCGCACTCTGCACTTTATGATACCGAACGCACAGCAGAGCTGTTCTGCCACATTGTTAATAAATGGAAAGCATTAGGTGGTTGGCCACTGATAGCGGACGATGAGCCGAATGATATCTCAGAGTAACCTTATCAATACGCGTCCCATAATTATGTTCATTACTAAATAGGTTCATCGATCTCATGAGTTTTCTTCTCGAATACATCAACCCAGTCATACTCTCTGTCTGCTTTATGCTGATACTCGCTTTAATGCGAGTGAACGTTGTTGTGGCATTAACATTCAGTGCTCTTGTAGGTGGTCTGTCTGCCGGTATCTCTCTTACAGATACCATTCAAGCGTTTGAAAATGGTCTGGGTGGTGGTGCAACCATTGCATTAAGCTACGCCATGTTAGGTGCTTTTGCAGTCGCTATCTCGCGCTCAGGTGTTACCGACCTTCTGGCGCAAACCGTCATCAAGAAAATCAGTGGTCATGATAATGCGGCGGCATCTATAAAGGTAAAATATACCCTGCTATTTACCTTAGCCATTATTGCAATTTCATCTCAGAATGTGATTCCGGTACATATCGCGTTTATCCCCATTTTAATTCCACCTTTACTCGTCGTATTTGCCAAGCTGAAACTCGATCGCCGCTTAGTGGCTTGTGTCCTCACATTTGGTTTAGTCACTCCTTATATGGTATTGCCTGTAGGTTTTGGCGGGATCTTCCTCAATAATATTTTATTGAAAAACTTGCATGATAATGGATTAGACATTGTCGGTAGCCAAGTTCCTGTAGCTATGTTGCTGCCCGCTTTAGGCATGGTAAGCGGACTATTCATTGCGGTCTTTTTCAGCTACCGCAAACCAAGAGAGTACAAAAGTGTCGCAGATCAGAATAGCTCAGCCACGCCATTAGCACTGAACATGCGTCATATCTACATTGCCATTGCCGCGATCATCACAGCATTAACGGTTCAATTGGTCGCAGGTTCGATGATTATCGGTGCTCTTGCTGGCTTTATGGTCTTTACTTTTGGTGGCGTCATCGCGTGGAAAGAGACACATGATGTCTTTACCAAAGGCGTACATATGATGGCAATGATAGGTTTTATTATGATCTCTGCTGCAGGATTTGCCGCTGTTATGAAAGCAACGGGGGGGGTAGAAACCTTAGTGGCTGCTTTATCATCGAACATCGGAGATAATCGTCCGCTGGCTGCATTACTTATGTTAATTGTTGGCTTGTTAGTCACGATGGGGATCGGTTCCTCCTTCTCAACTATCCCAATTATTGCCACTATTTACGTCCCTTTAGCCCTAGCATTTGGTTTCTCACCTATGGCAACCGTTGCCCTCGTGGGTACCGCGGCGGCTTTAGGCGATGCTGGCTCACCCGCCTCAGATTCAACCTTAGGCCCCACTTCGGGCTTGAATGCCGATGGGCAACATGAACACATTTGGGAAACGGTCGTTCCAACCTTCCTACATTATAATTTACCGCTAATTATTTTCGGTTGGATCGCCGCAATGACACTATAACCAAGCCGTTGAGACAAAAAAAAGCCCTTCACACTCAGTGCGAAGGGCTTTTTATTAAATAATGGTGTGCTATTCAGCGTCAGGGTGACGAGCTGCTGCTTCAGAAATCAAAGGCTGTAGTTCACCTTTTTGGAACATTTCAACCACGATATCACATCCGCCAACCAACTCACCTTCAATCCACAGTTGTGGGAATGTTGGCCACTGAGCATAAATTGGAAGTTCAGCACGAATATCTGGGTTTTGCAGAATATCGACATACGCGAATTTTTCGCCACAATTCACCAATACTTGAGCCACTTGTGAAGAGAAACCACAACTAGGTAGTTTAGGGGAACCCTTCATGTAGACTAAAATGTGATTTTCTTCTATCTGTTTTTTTATTTTATCAATCGTTTCCRTTGCTTCCTCTAAATGGTAACAGCTCTAATTAGTAACGATTCTACGCGTTAATTGAAAAGAAAAAAACACCTGTAATTTTAAAGGCTATTATTGTTCACTAATTTTGCATTTTTTCCCTTTTAATAAAGTAAAAACTTGCTAAAATAAAAAACAGTTCCAAACAACAATAACTATTGGAAGTTTTGCTAGTACACACTGGCATAATACATGGAGAATCCACAATGTCATTTGAATTACCAGCTCTACCATTTGCTAAAGATGCGCTTGAACCACATATCTCATCAGAGACGTTAGATTACCATCACGGCAAGCACCACAATACCTACGTAGTAAAGCTAAATGGCCTTATTCCTGGTACTGAGTTTGAAGGTAAATCATTAGAAGAGATCATCAAAACTTCTACTGGTGGCGTATTTAACAATGCAGCTCAGATCTGGAACCACACGTTCTACTGGAACTGCCTAGCTCCAAATGCAGGTGGCGAACCAACTGGCGCAGTTGCAGAAGCAATCAACAGCTCATTTGGTTCTTTTGCTGACTTTAAAGCAAAATTCACAGACTCTGCAATCAACAACTTCGGTTCATCTTGGACTTGGCTTGTTAAAAAAGCAGACGGCTCTCTAGAGATCGTCAATACGTCAAACGCTGCTACACCGCTAACAGAAGAAGGATCAACCCCTCTTCTAACGGTTGATCTGTGGGAACACGCTTACTACATCGATTTCCGTAACGTTCGTCCAGACTACATGAATGCTTTCTGGGCACTTGTAAACTGGGAATTCGTTGCAGCAAATCTAAGCAAGTAATCACGTTACAATATCTGGTTATTGCACCATTAAAGGTTGACTACGGTCAGCCTTTTTTTATTTCAAAGGAGCACTAAAGTTTTTTGCTATGAGCCGATAAGCTTATATCAGCAAAGGAATTTAGTATGCAACTCCACACTTTAGATAAAGCGTATTTAGTCAACGAAATCCAATTAGGCGATAAGCTTAACCGTGCCGTTGAATCAGGAAGACGAGCTGATTTTGCTTTAATGATGTCACTACTATCCAGCAACCTTTGCGAAAAAAGTCCTCTTCAGCACCCTGACGCGACGCACCCAATGTCACTGCGTGAAACACTAGGGGTAGCACCGGAAGCAGAACTCACGGCGAGTGAGATCTCCTACTCACGATCTGCGGCACAATCACACAGTTTTCACTCTGGTGGTATGTCCGATACGAGACTGCTGCAACATCTCGCGCCAACCTCATTGGCACAACTTCCCCAACACACGTACCAACTACCAGAAGATCTCTATCACAATTTATCTGGCCATGATCGTCGCCAATTAGCATCCTCCTCAACGCAAGCATTCAATGTCGCAGCCAATGAGCTCTATAATGAGCTTGTTATTGCCAAACGAACCGCCGATATGAATAGAGTCGCCTAATTCGTAATCCCCTAAAAAATATACTGTTATTTTATCTCCACTGTTATCTACTTAATAAGTGAGATCATCGTCTACTTTTTGTACATTTCATGATAATTCCTTCCAATCTACGATCTGTTACTTCGCATATATTGAGTTTATCTACCATGCTTATCTCCCTATGCAAGAATCATCTCTGTATTCTGTGCATATCCGGGGGAGGGAAACAGAATAATGGTGATTAAAGACTCTGTTATTTTAATAACATCATCGGGCAGTCAAATGGGTCGAGCTATCTCGTGGCACTTTGCAGCTTTAGGTGCCAAGCTGATACTGATCGACAGCAATAGCAAACAGTTATTGTCTACACACCAGACTTGCGAGCACCTTGGTGGAAAGGTATCAAGTTATCTTTTAGACGATGGCACTGATCATAATATCCGCCAACTCTTTTCATTCATCGATGAACAACATGTGAAGGGTATTGATGTCATGATCAATACGATGGTTGAAGATGAAACACCTTCGCTGCTTAGCAGCAACAGTGCCGAACTGTTTAGCTCACAGCTGACTGACTTAGCAAGTAAACTATTCTGTATTGGTAAGCGTGCTGCACAAAATATGCGTAAACATAATAAACAGGGCGTTATTATTAATTTGGTGACCAACCATGAGTTAAATAGTGAGTCTGACTCGCTCAGTAATTCCCGTGCAGTATTAAGTGGCATTACTCAGAGCTGGGCAAGAGAGTTGGAACAATTTAATATCAGAGTGGGAGGTGTCACGCCGACCTTCCACTGCATTGATCAATTACCATCCACTAATGCGCTGATCAAACTGCAAACCGAGCTAGTAAGAAATACAGAGTATATCGTCCAAAATGACTCATTTAATGGTCGTATGCTAGAGGCCGAATGCCACTAACTGCAACATTCAGAGCAAAAAAAACCACTTCAATAAGTGGTTTTTTTATTCGTTGCTAGTAACTAACCGTATCAGTTACTTTTTATTTTTCGCTACTTTTGCATCAGCTTCAACTGTTTTTTTAATCACAGTTGTTCCTTCAAAGGTTTCACCTTCAACAAACGCCGTACCGTAATAAGCAGACTTAAGTACTTCTTTAAGTTCTGAAATTAATGGGTAACGTGGATTAGCACCAGTACACTGATCATCAAACGCTTCCACAGAAAGCTGGTCAAGTTTAGCCAAGAAGTCCGCTTCTGGAACACCAGCGGCTTGAATTGACAGTGGGATATCCAATGCAATTTTCAGCTCTTCTAACCAAGTTAGTAGACGTTCAATTTTCTGTGCGGTACGGTCGCCAGCTTGGCTAAGACCTAAGTGATCGGCCACTTCAGCGTAACGACGACGTGCTTGTGGGCTTGCGTACTGAGAGAATGCTGTCTGTTTCGTTGGGTTATCATTAGCGTTATAACGAACAACGTTAGAGATAAGCAGTGCATTGGCAAGACCGTGTGGTACGTGGAACTCTGCACCTACTTTATGTGCCATTGAGTGACACACACCAAGGAAGGCATTAGCAAACGCAATACCAGCGATAGTCGCGGCATTGTGAACTTTTTCACGAGCGATTGGGTCAGCAGCACCATTTGCGTAGCTTGATGGTAGGTACTCTTTAAGCATCTTAAGTGCTTGCAGCGCTTGACCGTCTGAATATTCGTTAGCCAGCACTGATACGTAAGCTTCTAATGCGTGAGTGACGGCATCGTAACCACCAAATGCAGTTAGAGACTTAGGCATGTTCATCACCAAGTTTGCATCTACGATAGCCATTTGTGGAGTCAATTCGTAATCAGCAAGTGGGTATTTCGCCCCAGTCTTGTCATCCGTAACCACCGCAAATGGAGTCACTTCAGAACCGGTACCTGATGTTGTAGTAATACACACTAATTCTGCTTTTTTACCCATCTTAGGGAACTTGTATATACGCTTACGGATATCCATAAAGCGCATTGCTAGCTCTTCAAAATGTGTTTCAGGGTGTTCGTACATTACCCACATGATCTTCGCTGCATCCATTGGAGAACCACCACCAAGGGCGATAATAACGTCAGGTTGGAAGCTCTTCATTGCTTCAGCGCCTTTCTCTACAATCGACAGTGTTGGATCCGCTTCAACATCAAAGAAAGTTTGAACTTCAATACCTTGAGCTTTTAGTAGCGATACCACTTCGTCAGCATAACCGTTGTTGAATAGGAAACGGTCAGTAACAAGGAACGCACGTTTCTTGTCTTCAAGATCGCTCATTGCGATTGGTAGGCTGCCACGACGGAAGTAGATGGATTTAGGAAGTTTGTGCCACAACATATTTTCAGCTCGCTTTGCTACTGTTTTTTTGTTGATAAGGTGTTTAGGACCTACGTTCTCAGAGATAGAGTTACCTCCCCATGAACCACAACCTAGAGTCAATGAAGGTGCAACGTTAAAGTTATAAAGATCACCAATACCACCATGTGTGGTTGGGATGTTTACAAGAATACGTGCTGTTTTCATTTTATCGCCAAAGTACTTAATGCGATCTTTGTTGGTATCTTGGTTTGTGTAGAGACCAGATGTGTGTCCGATACCACCGATATCAACCATAGTACAAGCTTGATCCACCGCATTTTCAAATGACGAGGCACGGAACATACCGAGAGTAGGAGACAGTTTTTCATGAGCGAACTCGTCGTCGTATGAAACCTCACCGCCTTCACCAATTAGAATCTTGGTATCCGCTGGTACTTTAATGCCGGCCATTTCAGCAATTTTAGTTGCTGGCTGACCAACGATATCTGCGTTCAAGTTACCGTTAATCAATAGGATTTTACGAACTTTGTCCGCTTCAGTTTTGCTTAATACATAACCGTTATGAGAGGCAAAACGTGCTTTCACTTCTTCGTACACTTCATCCATAACAATAACGGCTTGCTCAGACGCACAAACAACACCGTTATCAAACGTTTTTGACATCAATACAGACGCAACAGCACGTTTAATGTCTGCAGTATCATCGATAACGACAGGTACGTTACCCGCACCAACACCAATCGCAGGCTTACCTGAAGAGTAAGCGGCTTTAACCATGCCTGGACCACCTGTTGCAAGAATCAGGTTAACGCCATCGTGCTTCATCAGTGCGTTCGACAGTTCAACTGATGGTTGATCAATCCAACCAATAATATCCTTTGGAGCACCTGCTGCTACTGCTGCATCTAAAACAAGTTTTGCGGCATCATTTGTTGAGTTTTTAGCACGTGGATGTGGTGAGAAGATGATTGCGTTACGCGTCTTCAAAGAGATAAGTGATTTAAAGATCGCTGTAGATGTTGGGTTAGTAGTTGGAACGATACCACAGATGATGCCGACTGGCTCAGCGATGGTCATGGTACCAAACTCTTCATTCTCTTCTAGAATGCCACAGGTTTTTTCATCTTTATATTTGTTGTAGATAAATTCAGATGCAAAGTGGTTTTTAATCACTTTGTCTTCAATGATACCCATACCTGACTCTGCGACCGCTTGTTGCGCCAGAGGGATACGCGCATTGTTCGCAGCCAATGATGCAGCACGGAAAATAGCATCTACTTTTTCTTGAGAAAAGGTAGAAAATTCCTTTTGCGCCGCTTGTACACGAGCAACTAATGCATCAAGTTCAGCCAAATTTGTTACAGGCATAATGGATCTCCTAAAAATTAAAAACTATTTATTAAGGATGCTACTGAATTCCTTAAGAGTGATGACATTCTCATCATCTTTTTCACTACCGCTATCCACACTTAGTAAATTGCTTTCAAAATTGATTATAATATTTCACGCCTCGAAAAAAGTTGATTCAGATCACTTCTCGTGAACTAAATAACCATTAAGTATCAGTACATTATACCAATTAAAAAATTTATTATTTATCAGTGAATTACAGGTAAAACCTTGCAAATTTTAATGACATACATAGCAAGAATTGTATGATTATCAGTCACTTTTATGTAATTATCTTACGAATTATTGTTTTTTAAGGACAAAAGTAGCCATAAAATGTGAACTTAAACCAAAATGCACCCTATGACGGATGCCTATGAAAATAGTCGTTATTGACAATTAATGCCACTGAAATCTCATACCTTGTAACACTATTAACAAGCGAAAAACATTAGCTATACTAAATCGTTGACATACTTTAATTCACTAGTGTTTCACCACACTTTCAATTACATTACCCGAAAATATCACTGTTCTTAATTAGGTACATCGCTAATGCAATCAATTGAAATTGCAATCTATCTACAGTTTTTCCTTGGTTTAGTTGCAACCGTTAACCCAATAGGAATTATGCCCGTTTTTGTTTCTCTTACCGGACACCTAACTCCTGAAGAGAAAGCGAAAACCGCTGCAACCGCGAACCTTGCTGTTGCTATTATCTTGATCGTCTCCCTATTAGCCGGTCAAATGCTGCTTGATATGTTCAGTATCTCTCTGGATTCTTTCAGAGTGGCAGGCGGACTGCTTCTACTTAGCATCGCATTTTCGATGATGAGCGGTAAACTGGGTGAAGATAAACAGAACAAACAAGAGAAATCTGAGTATACCTCTAGAGAGCAAATTGGAGTCGTTCCACTGGCAATGCCGTTAATGGCTGGACCCGGTGCAATAAGTTCAACCATTGTTTATGGTTCTAGATACTCAACGCTGCAAAATATTTTAGGCATCATCATTACTATTATTATGTTTGCGCTCTGTACTTGGATACTGTTTCGCTCTGCGCCCTATATAGTGAGATTCTTAGGTCAGACAGGGATTAACGTGATTACTCGTATCATGGGTTTAATTCTTGGTGCATTAGGCATAGAGTTCATCGCCAATGGGTTAAGAAGTTTGTTCCCTGGATTAGCGTAACTCGTTCGCTTTCTCCGGAAAACGCCAAACATGCTATTAGCGTGTTTGGCGTTTTTTTATTACTCTAAAGGCTCCATCCATCACTAGATTCTCAATAATGACCAGTAAAAATCTCAAACATCAGTTATATACCGTGATTTTTGGTACTCACACTCAAGCGGGGAAAGCGTTTGATATTTTGCTGATCGTGATTATTCTTGCTTCGCAACTTACCTTGATCCTCGAATCAATCAGCCATGTCCGACAGCAATATGGCGATGTATTAAGGTTATTAGAGTACTCTTTCACAGCCGTGTTCACCGTCGAATACTTACTGCGCTTATACTGCTCTCCAAAACCAACCGCTTATGCACGAAGCTTTTACGGTGTGATTGACCTACTGGCAATTTTACCAACCTATCTTGCCATCTTCTTCCCTAGCGCAAGTTTCTTGGCCATCATTCGTCTATTGCGTGTGATGCGAATCTTCAGAATCTTAAAGCTGGTTCGCTACCTTCAAGATTCCAATATACTGATGCGCTCTCTACTGATGTCTAAACGTAAGATCATTATCTTCTTTAGCACTGTCGCCATATTAGTCTCTGTTTTTGGTTCGATGATGTTTGTTATTGAGGGGCCAGATAATGGTTTCACTAGTATTCCACAGAGCATCTACTGGGCAATTGTGACGATTACGACTGTCGGGTACGGAGATCTGGTGCCACATACGCATTTGGGTAAGGCCGTTGCGTCATTAACCATGTTATTAGGTTATTCTATCTTAGCGGTGCCCACCGGCATTATTACGGCAGAGCTTAGTCATGAAATGAGCGCTCATCGACAATTGGTTAAGTGCCCTAATTGTACACGCAGTGGTCATGAAGACGATTCACACTATTGCAAACATTGTGGCAGTGAACTACCGGAACCCTCCGAAAGAGTGGTACCGCCCACCAACTGATAGACATAAAAAAAGAGCCTTAGGCTCTTTTTTATATTCAATTAATTGAGTGCTCTAACAGCCATCGGTAAATGTTTCTACTTTATACGATCCATTGACTTCCATAGCCGTTGTGTATTTAACGTAACAGTTTGTCGCAATGATCTCATCTCGTGTCGGAGCAGTCGAGAAGAGTGACGATAGAGTAATCACACGATAATCAGGATCGGCTACCGTACCTCCCGTATTGTAGCCAGCCCATACCCAGTCATGGTCTAACGAAGCCATTTTCATATCCATGTCTAAGAATGTCTCCAATCCACCATTCTCAATAATCGGATAGCCATAAGTCAGGTAGCCATAACCATCCAAAGAATACATCGGATCATTCTCTTGATTAAGAATTACCGCTTTTGAATGTGCCAATTGTGCCGCACTACTAATACTACCTGCAGCCCCTTTTATATCTGCTGCTTTTGCATCATTTTGTAGATTCAAAAACTTCGGGGCCGCGGTCACAGCAAGAATGCCTAAGATAACAATGACAACGACTAACTCAATGAGTGTAAAACCTTCTGTTTTCTTCATATTAACCTCTAATGTTAGATGGTTAATATGATAATCAAAAACAGAGTGTGTAAGTCATCGTTTTGTAAAATGTGATATTAATCACACAAAAAAGCCTCGTCAATGCGAGGCTATTATCATCTGTTTAAGTGGACGAGGTTATGACTTTTCGGCCAGTAGGATACGCAACGTTCGTCGTAATGGCTCCGCCGCTCCCCATAGTAGTTGATCGCCCACGGTAAAGGCATTAAGGAAGTCATCACCCATGGTCATTTTACGCAAACGACCCACAGGAACAGAGAGTGTGCCTGTTACTTTGGCTGGTGTTAACTCTTGGCAGGTTATATCGCGCTCATTCGGAATCACTTTAACCCAATCGTTATGGCTAGCAATGATGCCTTCGATTTCATCCATTGGCACATTTTTCTTCAGTTTAATGGTTAACGCCTGAGCATGACAACGCATTGCCCCAATTCGAACGCACGTGCCATCGATAGGAACCGGCTTACCATCTAGACCAAGGATTTTGTTGGTCTCAACCGATCCTTTCCACTCCTCTTTACTTTGACCATTTTCACGCTTCACATCAATCCAAGGAAGCAGAGAGCCAGCAAGTGGTGCACCAAATTCTGACGTAGGAAAAGCGTTAGAGCGGAGGGTTTCAGCCACTTTTCTATCAATATCTAAAATGGCGCTAGAAGGATTGGCAAGTTCTGAGGTTACAGAGTCGTTGATGACACCCATTTGAGAGATCAACTCACGCATGTTCTTCGCACCTGCGCCAGAG
Source organism: Aliivibrio kagoshimensis (assembly GCF_050337105.1). NCBI lineage: Bacteria > Pseudomonadati > Pseudomonadota > Gammaproteobacteria > Vibrionales > Vibrionaceae > Aliivibrio > Aliivibrio kagoshimensis. The sequence continues at coordinate 27,602 of NZ_JAKJSQ010000029.1, read as the reverse complement.
GCCGCTTGGTAAGTCATTGCGCTCATCCACTCCACCAAACCAGCTTGATACAGACCACCAACGGCCATCAACATCAAGCTAACGGTACAATTACCACCAACAAAGGTCTTAGTTCCACCATGGATACCTTGTTGAATCTGGCTGAGGTTGACTGGATCTAAGGTAATGATTGAATCATCTTTCATACGAAGTGTTGATGCCGCATCAATCCAGTACCCTTTCCAGCCTGCTTGACGAAGTGCAGGGTAGACTTTCTCGGTATAGCTACCGCCTTGGCAAGTAATGATCGCATCAAGCTGCTTTAAACTATCAATATCAAACGCGTCTTGCAGCAGACCCGCTTCTTTGTTGCCCAGTTGAGGGGCTGGAATACCTACTTGTGACGTAGTAAAAAAGACCGGGTTGATAAGATCAAAATCTTTCTCTTCTACCATGCGCTGCATTAATACAGAGCCAACCATTCCTCTCCAGCCAACTAAACCTACTCTCATCATTCCAAAACACTCCCTGTAAATATAAATGTTGTTACTGCCAAAAAACTTCTCTACCTATGTTTTTAATTTGTTCGCGCGTAGAACACAAGTCTATTTTTCATTATTTCGTATATTATTTTGAATTCATATTGAAAAAAATAGTACAAAACAGATGAAAACATGAACAAAACCATAGGTTAAGTAGTATCCACCAGCATAATAAAAACAATTAATTGTAGAATATTCAATTCATTTACAAACATTAACACCCACTAGACACAGCTAATAGCTGTAAATGTTCAATGCTTAGTATGAATCTCAATAATCATCGTTTAAACCACATAAATAAAGGGGATTTAATCGATAAAAACAACACAAAAATACAACATTATCGATTAATAATGCACCGTTAAGTTATCATTATGAAGAATTRAAGTAAAAATAGTCATGAAGTTACTAATTAGCATCGTATCTTGCTAAACATTCAGATAAATTACCTTCCACACTGAAATCCCCCTATTGTTGCTGAAATAGGATAGCTTCTGCTCGCATTAGCTTCCAGCTTCATAAATTACAGGTTCGCTATGTATTCTAAAAAAATTCGATTACCTTCACTGCTGCATGTTGTGCTTGCTCTCGGTCTCTTTCTATCTCTGGCATTTTCATTCACCGCTCAACTTGATCTCCCTATCCAACTCGCTCTCTACATTGGCTGGTTTATCATCATCTCTCTAGGCATCAAACTGGGGCACAGCTACCAATCACTTGAAAAGGCGGCATTAAAAGGTATCACCAACGGTTTAGGCGCGATTTTAATTCTCTTGGCCGTGGGCGCTTTGGTGGGAACTTGGATTGCTGGAGGGATTGTTCCAACCATCATCTATTATGGTTTGAAAGCCATTCACCCCTCAATCTTCTTATTGGCCACTATGATCATCTGCTCACTGACGGCTTTGGCTACGGGGACCTCATGGGGATCAGCGGGTACAGCAGGCATTGCAATGATGGGAATCGGTCAAGGTCTCGGCGTTCCAGCCCCCATCACAGCAGGTGCAGTGCTTTCAGGCTGCTATTTTGGCGATAAAATGTCACCACTGTCTGATTCCGTAATTTTAGCGTCCTCAATGTCTGGTGTTGAAGTGGTTGAACACATTAAAGGCATGTTACCTATCGCGTTGATCAGTTATATCATTACTGGAATCATGTTCACTGGCTTTGGTATGCACTATGCGGGCAATGTTGACATGAGCCAAGTCGACTCAGTTATCCGCGCGATGGAAAATCAATTTGTCATAACGCCCGCCTCCTTTGTTCCGGTTATTATTATTCTCGCACTCCTTGCTCTAAAAATGCCATCGTTCCCAGTGATCAGTTTTGGTTCGCTCCTAGGTATCATTTGGGCAGTGATGATTCAAGATATTGACTTCATTGTGGCTTTTAATACCGCTTGGGCCCCTTTCTCGATTGATTCTGGTGTCGCCTTCATTGATTCAATTTTAAACCGTGGAGGGATGTCCTCCATGCTAGGTTCCGTCGCTGTGATCATATTTGGTCTTGGTTTTGGCGGTCTACTCGACAAAGTGGGTGTGCTAGAGACTGTTGCGACGTTATTTGAAAAACGCGTTCAAGGGCCAGGCAGTTTAGCGACATCCACCATCTCCACCGCCTTCCTTGGGAATCTGTTTGGATCGGCCATGTATGTGTCACTTATTTTAACGCCAAAAATCTGTGCCAAAAACTATGACCGTTTAGGCTATCAGCGCAAAAACCTATCTCGAAATGCCGAGTTTGGTGGGACACTCACGTCAGGCATGGTGCCATGGAGCGATAATGGCATCTATATGGCCAGTATATTGGGGGTCGCAACTCTCTCTTATGCGCCCTTTATGTGGTTAAGTTTTGTCTGTATTGCGGTCACCATCATCACCTCTTACATGGGTTGGTTCGTTGATAAGTGCCCACCAACAGAGCTCCCAGCAGAAAACAACGAACAAACAGCAGCAGCCAAACTGGCCTAACGAGAAAAATCAGACAAAAAAATAGCGCTAACTCATTAGCGCTATTTTTTATTTCAAACTCACTCTATCAACGCTGACGGCCTATCTTGATGTATATACCCACCCAATTTCATTCTTAGATAAAAAATGGGATGACTCCATCTGATTTTAGGCTTCGCCCAGAGATAAATATGTTTCATCTCTAGTCGCTTACTATTGCTATAACACTTGGCTTTACAATCATGGCAACTTGGTTTCTCTCCAGACTTCTTACAGCTGACTATTTTCTCTGAAGCGTACTCTTTAACTTCCAAACATTGAGAACATAACTTTGCCCCTCGATGCAACCTACTGCAGTATAAACTGACGACCAGATCAACAGCTTCTAGCTCAAATTGAACTCTGTTGTCGTATTGATTTGAATTATCCATAGGCGCGGTATTATCCTCATCAAAGAAGACATTCCGTTGATTACGATCAATAGATGTAAAAAAAGCGCCGAAGAAGGCGCTCTATTGCTCAAAATTTACTCTAACTACGACTCGTCATTCGAGCCAAGTCGTCGAGTTAACTGATCCCGTAGATTAGGAGGTGTGCCTTTGATGGTCAAAGTATCGGTTTCAGCATCATAAAAGACACGCTCACCCAACAACATGCTATCAAAGTTTACCGACAAGCCACCACCGGCACCAACAAACTTAGTCAACTTACGCAGTGACGTTCTGTCTACCGGAAAGCTCTCTTCCAATTCGTACCCCTGCTCATTGGCAAACTGATAAAAATCAGTACCTGCATCAGAAGTAGGCAGCTCGCCAGATAGCTCTTTAACTTCTACCTCTTCGCCAGATTGAAGTTGACCGTTACAGTAATCGTACACTTGCTTACGGTAGGTTTGACTCTCCTCTTTATCTAAACGAGAGTCAGAGCAGTAATCTTCAACCGCCTGCATCAAAACTTGGTTTTGAACTTTGCTGTCCATTCCCACTTCCGCTTGCAAGAAGTCTAAAAAGAAATCCGCCACTTTACGGCCCACTCTGCCTTTTATGTAAGTGAGGTAACGGTTACTGTCTGAATCGGTTTCCCATGTTGAGAGGTCAATACGGGCAACAATGTCCATTTTGGCAATATCAAGGTAATCCGTTGCACTGATGTCGAGTTGTTCAGTTAACTTCATGCTCTGATTAAACGGAAGTAAGCCAACCAATAAATATTGAGTCGCTAAAGATTGGTACTCTGCCATCACTAATACCCCCTCTTCAGCAAAAGGATATTTAATCAATTCACCTTTTAAACGCTCTGCTGCTTGGGCACTAAAATCGAGAAAATCCAACCCTCCACTGCGCAACGCCTTAAGCATGGAACTAAACTCACTCTCCTCTTTAAAAATCCCGAAGCCTTTGCCCCCTTTAGAGCTAAAAACTCGGTGCAATTCTGACACTAAATTTTCAGTCGAATGATCATGATCAAGTGATTGTTTTCTTAGAATAAAATTCAATTCATCTTGATCATTTTTTGCTAATTTATGTAATATAACGTTTGAAAGAGATATGCTCATAATGGAAAAGGTTTTTAGTTGTGGTAGATAGTAGGTTATCATAACGCGTTTTTACTATCATTAACTCAAGAATTTTATGCCAATTAAATCAAAATACAGTAACCAAAAAATTGAACAAATGCTTAACGAAATTGTCGATGTATTAGACAAACACGAAGCGTCTGCGGATCTTTCACTTATGATAGTTGGTAACATTGCTACCAATGTTTTAAATCAAGAAATCCCAGCAGCTCAGCGTAAAGTGATCGCTGAGAAGTTTGCTCAAGCGCTAATCTCTTCCATTGAAGAGCCGAAAACGCATTAAAGTTTCGTTAACTACATAACTAAAAAGAAAAATTACTAAATGGTCGATAGCGGAAATACCTACAGTGATAAAGTCTCCCGCATAATTAGCTGGGGACACTGGTTCAGCTTTTTCAACATCATCGCAGCGATGATGATTGGCACACGTTACATCATTCAATCAGATTGGCCTGATACTTTTATCAGTCAACTTTATCTGTGTTTGAGTTGGGTGGGTCACTTCGGCTTTTTAGTTTTTGCTATTTATGTATTAGTCCTTTTCCCTCTGAGTTTTATCGTCCCTTCACAGCGATTAATGCGCTTTTTAAGTGTTGTTATTGGCACACTAGGTTTAACGATACTGCTTCTTGATACCCACTCTTATCAACAGATCCACCTGCACCTAAGTCCATTGGTATGGGAACTTCTGCTGAGTAAAGAGAAAACAGAAATCAACTCGCAATGGCAATATCTGTTCATTGTGGTACCGATCATCTTCCTGCTGCAATTAATGCTGTCAGAGTGGGTGTGGACTAAACTTAGAAAACTGTCACATAAACAAGTTGGTAAGCCGATCGCTATCATCTTTTTTGTTTCGTTTATTGGCAGCCACCTAATTCACATTTGGGCTGATGCGAATATCTATCGTCCGATCACGTCGCAGCGTTCAAACTTCCCACTCTCTTATCCAATGACCGCCAAAACCTTTATGGAAAAATATGGTTTATTGGATAAACAAGAGTACCAACGCTTGCGTGAAGCAAAAGGCGCTGAGGGCAGTGAGTTAATTCGCTACCCTATTGAACCACTCTCATTCAAAGATCAAGGCCACGGTTATAACGTGATGGTCGTGATGGTCGATAGCTTACGCAGTGACATGCTCACCGAAGGGTACATGCCGAACTTGTGGCAATTCAGTAGTCAAAACATCAACTTCTCTCGTCACTACAGCACCAGCAACGACATGAGTGGTGTGTTTGGTCTGTTTTATGGTTTACCTGGCGGTTACTCTGAAAGCATTAAAGCTGACGGCGCCTCTCCACTGTTATTGCAAACCTTAACCAAACGAAAATATAACTTTGGTCTCTTCAGTGGCAGCAACTTTGACGACTCTCTCTACTATCAATCGATATTCAGTGAGTCGCAAATGAGCGAAGTCAACACTGAAGAGACAGAACAAACCGATACCAATGCTATTGAAGATTGGACGGCTTGGCTCGCCAAACAACCGACAGACGAATCATGGTTCAGTTACCTAGAACTTGAAACGGTTGCCGACTATGAAGAGTTATCAGATATTGATGACAGATTCGCCCCTGAGAAGTCGACAGCCGATCAGATTTTATCGGCGAAGTACAAAAATGCCGTGGCGCATTTAGATTCGCAACTGGGCTCAGTGATCGAGTCATTACGACAGTCTGAACAGTATCAAAACACCGTGATTATCATCACTTCAAACCATGGTATGGAGTTTAACGACACCAACACCCACTCTTGGGGCGCCAACAGCAACTACAGCAAATATCAGCTACAAGTTCCTCTTGTGGTCCACTGGCCAAACAAGGAGGCTCAGGTGATTGAGCGTGCGACAAGTCATCTAGATGTGGTTCCAACCTTAATGGAAGATGTGCTGAATGTAAGCTCGGACTCTAAGGACTACAGCAGCGGCATTAATCTATTTGATGATAAGTCCAACCGTTCATGGATCATCGCCGGTGACAGCCGTGAGATTGCTCTTATCACCAAGAACAACACCACGGTGATTGATAAATTTGGTAACTACAAAGTCTATGACGAGAACTACCAGCGTCTACAAAAAGGCAAACCTAAATTATCATTATTAATGCAGGGGCTATCAGAGCTGAAACGCTTCTATCATCCCAACGAAAAATAACCCTAGAGCAGCCTAAGCGCTGCTCTTTTTGCATCCATTTTCTGCTGTAACAAACAAATTTTAAAAAATCCGTTCAAAAAGCCATCAAACGATCATTGGAGGGGTTTACAAGATACCACCCCCTCGCTATTATGCCCGCACACCACACGGAGAGATGGCTGAGTGGTTGAAAGCACCGGTCTTGAAAACCGGCGTACGTTTATAGCGTACCTAGGGTTCAAATCCCTATCTCTCCGCCACATTAGAAAAAGCCGCTGATTTCAGCGGCTTTTTTGCATTTATAGTTCCTGCTTATGCTGTTTTCAATTCTGACTTCTCAGGAATAAAGATAAAAAAGACTGAAGAGACAACAAGCAACACACCGCTAATCATCCAACTTATCGCAATACCAAAGTACTCTGATAGAAAACCGAAAAGTAGAGAGGCTAGCACACCACCGCTGGTGACCATCAGTGAACTAATCGAAAGCATTGTCGAACGAACTCTCTCTTCTGTATTTTCGTGTAACAACACACTCTCTGAATTATTTCCAGCTGTAAATAGAAAGAAGAACAGCAGGTAACACAGAGCAAAACTCCATAGTTGTGTTGTATTCGCTAAAAGAATAAACACGATACCCGCGAAAACTCGAGTCGTTAACATCAAGCTTTTATGTGAGCCGTTGAACCATTTGAGTAGGCGAACGGATAACAGTGAAGATACTGCAGACATCATAAAATAGAGAGCAGCGATAATACCAAAAACGGTAACACCATAAGACGTTCCTTGAATAACGTCAGCTAAGTAGGGTTGCCAATAGTTTTCTATGCTACTCAATACCATGCCAAACATGAGTGTCGCTTGCATCAAACGGCTTAACACGCGGTGGCGTAACGACATCCTAATCGCTTCTAATCCCAACTGGATAACAGTCAATTTTGCTTTCATGGCTTGTTCTGTGTTTGGTTTTCTCTCTTCCTTAATCAAGACTACAGTGATCAAGAGCAGCAATATATTGGCGACACAAGCCAGGATTATATTGAAATCATATATGCTCTCTAGCTGAAAAAATGTGTGCATTGAGCTATCAGGCAACGCTCCCCCAGTCAGTGAACCAATCGCCAAACCTATCGTCACCATCACACCTACTTTCGCTAACGCAGCATGAAAAGAGTCCTCTTCTTGTTGATGCCGAAAACAGTCATAGAACCACGCATCAAGCGTCCCTGAATAAACGGCCCTTGATAGGCCAAGACACATCGCAGCAATCATCATGAGAGTCAGATCATAGGCATAATAAAGCACGATACACCCTAAGGTACTCACCAATAAAGAGACTAAATAGGTACTTCTGCGTCCGTAGGTATCAGCGACTCCACCTAAGGGGATTTCAAAGAGAGCGGTGCTGCCAATCCACACCGCCATGACTAATCCAATGTCACTTAAACTGAGTCCTCTTGACTGAAAAATGAGGGTAATAACAGGGATCATTATTCCGATACTCATCCAGTGGATGCACTGATGAATTCCGAAGCGTATCGTAAGTTCTCTTGGGCTCATAATAACGTTCTCTCTCTTTCATAATACAAAAGAATCTCATAGCGACCCAATTAATCAATTCTTTACTGCAATGGGTACAACTATGATACGTTTAGTATCAGGCTGTGACTCGGGGAGAATAAAATGGACGATAGATTGTCGCAAGAAGTGTGCATCATACTTAAAAAGGAACTCAGGAAATGCAATATCTCCTATCGACATCTGGCGGTTGAATTAGCGATCTCTGAAGTCAGTATTAAGCGACTTCTTAATAATACCCAACCACTTTCGATGCAAAGATTGATTAGCATCGCTCGTTTAATTAATTTTCCGCTTTCGAAACTTCTTGAAGAGGCGGAAAATAATATCTATACCATCCCCATTTTTACTAAAGAGCAAGATCAAGCATTTTTCGACCAACCGCCACTCTTCTCTTTCTGGACCGAGTTGACGGAACACCAAACAGTAAACGACATCGTAGCAAAACATGGACTTAACGAAGCATCTACACACCTCTATCTGAGACAACTTGAAACACTTCAGTTAATCTCGTTAAAAATGAATAATGATTACAAACTGTTAGTGCCGACTCACACTTCATTTGAGAAAGGGTCTAAGTTCCCAATATTCTTTACTAAGCAAGTGATAAATGGGCTGCAAGAGCGAGTGATTGATCTACCTGCAGAGGACAATCAAGCCTTTCTCATTACCTTAAAAGCAGAGCTCACGCATGAGGAGTTCGTCGAAATCACTCATAAACTGGATGATTGGATGTTTAATAAGCTACGGGAAAGCCAAGATTTAAGAGCCCGAGAAGGGCTAACCGTTGCACCCTATACATTTGGATTCATGGCGGCAAAAGGGGCGTTTCACGGGGAGTTACCGACAATACCAAACCTTACACACGAGTGATTAAAACGTCTAGTTACGTGTGTATTGCAGAACAGCACTAACTCGTTTCTGCCCCTAAACGAGTTGGCAACTAGGAAGAATTCCTTCTGAGTTGCCTAAACCGCCTTTGCCCTATTGTGTGATAAGAATGCTCAAACATCATGACTCAATTGTGAATTAGTTTAATAAAAAAGCATTACAAACCAGTATCATAATAAGCATAAAAGCTTGCCCATAATGATTTAGGTATGACTAAGTTATTATTAGTTAAATACTTACGCTCTGAATCACTTAGTACTCTTGATGATTGCTCTATTCGCCAAAAAGAGGCGTGATTCCCTGAATTGTGACCATCACTGCTTTGTCCTTTTTCAATGTCTTCGTGAAGCATATTAAAACGATCGGTTATTCTAAGTTGATATTTTACGGGTGAGCGAGTTTGGTCACTAAGTTTAGATACGAACGAAATTAAGTAACTGCTGTCCGTTAGATTATGACATTGGTTGATTGTATATGTGTGTTCTTTGTTCTCTATGCTTATTGGGTAAGGGGTGTTAAAAGTATTAACTGTAAACTCATCTGAGTCCCATTCATCAACAATGTATTTCGAATGTATAATAAAATCGCAGTAGTGGTATGCCGGACAAGGTTTAAGTTCAAATGGATTTAACACATTAATATTGTCAGTTTGGTCAGCAATAGTAGCGACTTCTTTTTCATGAGTTTGAATAAATGCAGGGTTTGCAATAAATTCAAATTGATACAGATAATCATTTATTTCAGGCTTTTGTAAGTCAGAAAATGCGTTATTCACGAATGCTTTTATCATCGCGATTGAATTTGGATCGGTTAGATAGACATCGATTAAGCTATGCCCAGCAAGATCTTTTTTAGGTATGGTGATATTACTCTCTTTAATTGAGTCATATCCAGTGAGTTTAAGTCCATTAATGACTAGATCATTGGTGGAGAGAATGTAATCCCCATTGACTGTTGGTGAGGCGGGGGCAATATGAATGGTTTTGATGTTTGAAGCGTCATACCCTTGTTGCTCGAGAATACTCTGAAACGATTCGTTAACCCACAAATTACCTTGAGAGTGGGCAATATAAATTAATTTCTTCCCACTCCAAGCGAGTGAGTCATTAATTAATTGGTGCTTCTTTCGAACCTCTTCTGTATTTGGTGTGCTACTAGATAAGGTAGCTAAATCCTCCAAAAACAGTTTTATATCCTCATTCAAGCCCAAACTAATGACATCATGAACAAAATCTAAGAACCCTGATATTAATGAGTCAATTAGGTTGATAATGGAACTGTTTGTACGTCCATTAATGATGTCCCAAAAAGCTTCCCATCGCTCAAATGTTCGTTGCTCCAATTCGCTTGTGCGTTGATCAAACGTTTCAGCAAAATCCCCAAGGACGTTCAGCATGCCCTCATCGATGTATGAGTCGTTGTAGAAGAGCTGATAGTCAACATCTTGACCGCTATATTGTTCAACGTTAAGAGTCAATTGGAGTTTATCTTTACCGTTTATAGCTTGTTTTAGAGTCGTGGCAACTCCATTAAAAAAGCCGATGGTGTAACCTTCTACCTTGCAACTGTTCGCTTGTATTGGCAAAGAGAGGCTCGCGAAGAGAGTGAACCCGATAAGCCTATTCACAATATTTCGCCTCCGCTTTTAGAGAGGTCGACACTGTGCCATCTAATAACCGATTGTAAGCCAAGTACGCCATGGTGCGCGTTTTGGTGTTGTAAGTGAGTGCAACGACAGTGCGAGATGTGTTGATTCTGTCATCAACAGGAATTCCCACAAATCTCTTACAAGCAATAACTTTTTCATACTTGCGTGCAATTTCGATAGCCTTTACTTCGCTTTCATCTGTTTTTACTGAGAAATCGTAATAGAGGTTCTCTTGGGTTTGTCTGGCATCTTGTTTTAATGCATTCCGCTCAGGCTCGGTGACTTCTAAAGCATTAATAAAGGCTTCAATGTCATCACGAATACCATCGTTATTGTCATCTGGGCCAGTTAGAGAGCCACTTCTGTCTAACAGCGGTTCAAATTTTTGGTATAAAATGGAGAGTTGGTCATCGATGGTGGGTTGTGCTTGCAGCACTTGAATGAGCTCAGGCGTTTTGGGGATGTTTGTTATTGGCCCCTCTGCGTCAGGACTGGTTTCTTTGTCTGATTCATTACAGCCAACAAGTAAAAGTAAAAATAATGGAATACATGATTTCATAAAATCATACTCACTATGGTTATTTTTGAATCAACACTATCTCATTGTTTTATTTGAAGGTAATGAGCGTTGGTTAAAATTTGAGCGCTGTGCCAAGGTTTTGATTTAGTTAAATAATGTTCATTTTAACCATGTAGTTGTAGGTTCTCCCTTTTCTGAACCGCGAACAACGGGTACGTGTTTATCTGCTGTGGCATTATTGTGGATGAGTGAATCTGGTCAGCAATTTGCAGTAAAGTAGCAATCTATGTACAGCTGAGGTTATCTGAAACTCGGAAATGTCCAACTTTGATTCAAACAAGCATGACTGAATCATTGTTGCCTCATTAATATCACATGTCCAATTTACTGTACAAGTTGATTTAACGATACTATACTTGTTCCACTTAGTGTACATGTGGAGGTTCTTATGAGGATCGTATCTTTTACCGAAGCGAGAAATAGTCTCAAAGCTGTTTTGGACGAAGTCGTTAATGATGCAGATACAACTGTAATTACTCGTCGTGATTCGGAAGACGCTGTAGTAATGTCATTAGACTACTACAATAGCCTTATGGAGACAGTGCATTTACTTCGTTCTCCCCAAAATGCAGAGCATTTAAACCGTTCAATCGCGCAGTTTCGGGCTGGTAAAGTCACAGCGCGCGAGTTGATTGATGAGTAATAGCCTACGTTTATTGTCTTGGACTGACGATGCTTGGGCTGATTATTTATATTGGCAAACCCAAAACAAGAAAGCACTCAAACGTATTAACAAGATCATTAATGATGTGAAGCGTTCGCCATTTGAAGGCATTGGCAAACCAGAGCCATTAAAAGAGAATCTATCTGGTTTTTGGTCTCGTCGTATTGATGACACTAATAGGCTTGTTTATGCAATCGATGATCAGGCAATTACTATCATTTCGTGTCGATATCACTATTAAAATGACACTTCACAGTCAGTAAGGAAGCAAAGTGACTGCAGATTATGAAAAACAGTTTCTGAATTTTATCAAAACCGAAATGCAGCAAGATTTGGCTCATGATTTCAATCACGTATTGAGGGTGGTAAAAACTGCCAAATCATTATGTGATATTGAAGGGGCAACAAGTGAAGTTGTTCTCCCCTCGGCATACTTGCACGATTGTTTTTCATTTCCTAAAAATCACCCAGATAGAGCGAAAAGCTCACTGATCGCTGCCGACAAAGCCGTTGAATTTTTGATTGGTATTGGTTATCCCGCTGAATACTTGCAAGCCATAAGACACGCCATTATCGCCCACAGTTTTAGTGCTAATGTTCAACCTGAAACGTTAGAAGCGAAGATTGTGCAAGATGCGGACAGACTCGATGCATTAGGTGCTATTGGGGTGGCAAGGTGCATTCAGGTGAGTACAAACTTAGGGGTTGCTTTGTATAGTGACAAAGACCCATTTTGCGATAACCGCGAGCCAAACGACCGCCTTCATACCGTGGATCATTTCTATACAAAGCTCTTCAAACTTGCTGATACTATGAACACCGAGTCTGCCAAGCTTGAAGCGAATACAAGGTGTGATTTCATGAAAAGCTTTTTAAAACAGTTGGGAGGGGAAATAAATGAATCAGAATAGATCGCTGTGTGAACCAATTCTGGCTAACTGAAGTGTATCGCCAGTAGTACGGTAGATAAGTACTAAATCTGGCTTAATGTGACAATCTCTAAAATCTGCCCAGTTTCCAGTTAACGAATGATCAACATTCTTAGGATCTAATACTTCACCACGCTGTAACTTAGAAATGATGTTCCCTACTTCCAATATATCTTGGATTGGCATTTTTGTTATTTTCTTGAAATCTTTCTTAAACTGATTCGAATACTCAAGACTATACATTGCTGACTTTGCCTTCAGTGAGATCTGAGAGCATACTATCTACTGAATCAACTTTGTGACCTTGTCCTTCAATAAGCTCTTTCATAGCCGCGGCGGTAACATCGTTTGGTTGCGGGACACGAAGGTCAAAAGGGATCCCCCCGTGGTTTATGACGGCTTTTGCAAATAGCTTTATTGCTTGCGAGGTACTTAAACCGACTTCATCACAAATAGTTGTAAAAGCCATTTTTGTATCGTGATCAATACGTGTACTTAGCATTTCGTTTTTCATGATTACACTCATTTGTATTACAATGTATTACGAATTATAGCAGTGCGCAAAAGCATATACCAAAGAAATAGTTTAAGACCTCTTGGGTAAACGGCTCTCATCATCAATGACAGTAACTTTTTTGGGTGGCACATTGCTCCAATCAAAGAAGACGATATTTCGCATATCTGCGCTGGCTTCGTTGGTATAGCTTGGAACGATAATCGCAGCCACACCATAGCGACGAAGTTCATTAGATAATTGCCAACTCTTAGGAATAAACCCGGCTTTAGATGGTTGGATCCACTCTCCACCTAATTGTGATGGTTTTATACCACAAGCAAGTAACACGTCTTCATCAGTAAGATCTAATACCTTTTCGCAATTCACATCGTATTGGCAGATAGTTAACGGTTGAGCTTTGTGTCGAAACGATTGTTGTGCCTCGACCCAAGCGCCGGCTTGAGTCATTGAGGTATAAAGCGCCGGAATACCAACAGGATTAAATCGCCCACCGTTTCGTTTTGCGCCCTCACCACTCTCCGGTGAGTATGACCAACGAGGGTCATGACCGCGAAACACTGCACCTGTGAAAACATGCAAGTGACGGCAGAGCGCTTCTTTAAGCATAGCCACCTTCATTGGTATGATTCAGGTAAACACGTAAATCGTCAATTCGTCCAGATTTTACAAGCTGCTCAGCGGTTAGTCCGCCAAACTCTGGTAAACCTTCACTGCGATACCATGCGTACGCTTGATATTCATTGCCACACCAAGGCAGCACTCTATTAATGATTTCAGTGCAGTTTCGAAGTGCCTGTTGAGATTTAACAGAAGTAAAACGATCCATTCTGCTTAGAGTGGTAAAAGGGATCCCTGATAGTGAAGCGATCTCTTTAAGATTAGTGTGAAAGAAAGCCGCCATCTTCGAGGGTTCTACCACACCGCTCTCGTTAATTACACTGTTTAATATTGACATATCGCACTCCATGTCATCTAAATTGACACCATTAGGTTCATTATAAATGACTTACATTAAATATCCAATACTAGTATCGCTCTACTCCATGAACTACGGTGGCAAATAAAATCGGGAGACACTCTTACTTCACTAAGATTTTGAATAAAAAGCACGTTCTCAACACTTCAATTTGCTCAAGTGGGCTTTTCGTCTTACCTTTATAGTATCAATTAGTGAAGGATGACTTATTGTGACTCACAAATATCGCCACTGGCTTTTATTGATGCTTCTTGTCTTGAGCGTACCCATCGCTTCTGCATTAGAGCTATCACCACTACAGAAAACACCCTACACAGGGGATTTCGACGATCTCAAAAAAAGAGGGGTGGTTCGTGTGCTGGTCGCGGCAGACTTAGGGTTCTACTACATTGAAGGGGGGCGCCCAAAAGGCATCATTGCTGAATTGCTTTACCATTTTGAAAAAGAGTTAAAAAAAACCTCTCCTTATCTCAACCTACAGGTGATCCCCATCCATCGAGACGATTTATTACCCTCGATTGAAAATGGTTATGGTGATCTTGCCGTAGCGAATCTCACCATTACCGATAAACGTAAACAACGCGTTGATTTTAGCTCTCCTGTGAAAAAAGAGATCAATGAACTGATTGTGACTCAACAGTCGGTCGCCGAACTCACCACGATTGAACAACTGAGCGGCCAAGAGATCTGGGTTCGTGCCAGTTCTAGCTACTTTGAAAGCCTTCAAGCCATCAACCATCGGTTAGATGCCATCGATAAACCTCCTATCATGATTCATTTCATTGAAGAGACGCTGCAGGATTACGAGTTGATGGAGATGATTAACTTAGGTCATATCAAAGCAACCGTTCTGGATAGTCACAAAGCGGATCTGTGGGTAAATACACTCAAAAACTTGCAGGTTCACCCTGCTCTGCCTCTGCGTGAAAATGGCGAAATAGCGTGGGCAATGAGAAAGAACAGCCCTCAATTGAAAAAAGTGACCGACAAATATCTTCACTCCGCTCGCTCTGGCACTCTGTTAGGTAACGTGATTTACAGTAAATACATAGATGATACTCGTTGGTTAGCTCGCCTTCTCAATCCTAAAAAAATAAAACGATTAGAATCGGTATACTCCACCTTTGAAGTCTATTCAGAGCGGTATGAGTTTGATCCCTTAATGATGTCCGCACAAGGCTTTCAAGAATCGGGACTGGATCAAAGGAAAGTCTCTCATAAAGGTGCTGTCGGTATTATGCAGGTGCTTCCCAGCACAGCCAAAGACCCCAACGTTAATATTCCCAACATAAAAAAAGTCGACAACAACATTCATGCTGGAGTTAAATACATGCGCTTCATTCAAGATCGTTACTTCACCAATGATGAAATCGATGAAGATGATCAGGTCTATTTTACGCTTGCTGCTTATAATGCGGGACCCGCCAATATCAGGAAAATGAGACGACTGGCTGAGAAGCATGGTTATGACCCCAATGTTTGGTTTAAAAACGTCGAGATCATTACAAGAAGAAACATAGGCAGAGAACCCGTCACTTATGTAGCCAATATTAATCGCTACTATGTGGTCTATAAACAACTGTCGGCATTAGAACAGCTGCGAACGGAACGAAATGGTAGTGTAACACCGACTAACTTACTGCAATTAGAAGCTAAGCAATGATATAAAAATTCAGTGTCACTAAAATGGAACGTATAACTAAAAATTATTCGCACTACTGATGATCTGTTCTCTTAACCACTGATGGCTAGGATCATTTGTCCTTGATGAATGCCAGTACATCGCCACTTGAATTGGATCAATTAAGTACGTTGTTTTTAATTGTTTTAGTTGATAAAACTGTCGATATTGATCGATTAAACGCTGGGGCAGTATGGCGATATAGTCACACTTTTCAATCACTGGCAGCATTTCCATAATACTACTCGCCTGCCAAGCCACGTGGCGCTTATCTAGGATACTTCCATCTTTCAAGCCTCGCCCCACTAAATACCCCTGTTTGTTATCTAGCTGAGAATGGGTCACGTGTTTCTCTGCCAAGTACTCATCCACAGTAATCGAATCTCCAGTCAATCGAGGGTGATCCACCCTGCACATCACACTCAAGGTATCTTCCATTATTACGCGTGAACGTAGTTGCGGATACTGATTTGAATGCGCTTCAACCACCAAATCAAAATATTGTGAACGGAGCATACTGGTGATATCACTATTATAAAGTGGTTCGATTTTTATACTGGATAATGGTGCATAGCGCTCCATCCTTGAAGACAATTCAGGTAAAATAGTAAAACCAAATACACTTAATGATGAAATTGAAAACTGTTTATCACATTTTTTAGGGTCGAATTTTTTATACTCTGGCATCATGTACGCGATATTTTCTACCGCACTGGATAAGGTCGGATAAATATCAAGGGCAAATTGCGTAGGCACGACTCCACGGCTTCCCCGAATAAATAGCGTGTCTTTGAAAACCTCTTGTAAACGAGCGACACTCTGACTTACCGCTGACTGAGATATTCCTAAGCGTTTTGCAGCCTTGGTATAACTTTTCTCTTCGACAATCGCAACAAATGTTGGGATCAAACTGTAATCAGAATGCTTCATTACTTCTCTTTAAAGATCAAATCAATGGTTGATATAAGATATCTTATGTCAAATATCAGCTATCTTCTAGACTTTTTCCTTACTATAACCCCATCAGAAACGAACGAGTTACTTGAGGTTATTATGAAAAATTCAACCATTGCTTTAGCTGTACTAGTTGCGACATCATTCTCTGCTGCTAGTATTGCAGAAATACAACATCAGCGTTTTGAAAATGCGAAAGTTAAAATCCCAACATTATCCCATGACTACTATTTGGGTCAGGATTCCGGCGCAACGCATTTTTGGCACGGCAATAATAAAGACATGTCTTTCACTTCTACTGGTGGAAACAACGCTTACTATCAAGACTCTGACATGGTTCACCCTGAACTCACCGCGCACTCCAATAAAATGAAAAAAGGCATTTTTTCATTCAAAAATAAATTCTATCAAGTTTATGGTTACGGGCTAACCTCACCAATGATTGTTGACGGTGATAATGGGTTATTGATTTTAGACCCAGTAGAGTCTGTTGAAAAAATGAAATTAGTTATGGATGATTTCAGAAAGGTCACTGATAACAATAAACCTGTCGCAGCAATTATGTATTCACATTGGCACCCAGACCACTATGCCGGCGTTCGTGGCATTGAAGGAGCTGATAATGCAAAAATTATTGCTCATGAAACTTTCATGAAAAACGTTGTAAAAGGCTCAATGGGGGGCACCGGTCCTGCTCTGGGATTTCGAGTTGACTATTCACTGGGTACCTTGCTTAACGTTGAAGAAAGTGGACGAATCAATGGTGGTTTAGGGCCTGATTTTGAAATCCGTGAGCATAGCTTAATTGCGCCAAATACCTTAGTCCAAGGTAAAAATGGCGTTTTAGACATGAGTATTGAGGGCATAAAAGTTGAGTTTAAACACGTCCCTTCTGAAGCCTCTGATGAAATCACTGCTTACTTCCCAGAGTTCAATTTATTATTCGGCTCAGAGGTCATTCAAGGTGAAAGCTTTCCAAATTTACACACTATCCGTGGTACTCAATATCGAGACCCAAGCATCTGGTTCCCAGGGGTAGATACATTACGAGAGTATAACGCTGATACTATGATGGTATCTCACGGTAGACCCGTTGTTGGTGCTAAACACGTTGATAACACGTTGACCTCTTACCGTGATGCGATTCAGTTTACTTATGACCAATCAATTAAAGCCATTAATAATGGGGCAACTCAAGAAGATTTAATTCGTCAAATCAAACTTCCTAAGCACCTTGAGAGTCACCCTTGGTTAGGTGATTTCTATGGTTCAATCCGTCATGCTGCGAAACAGATATTTGTGGGTGAAATGGGTTGGTTCGATGGAGACCCAACAACATTAAACCCAACTTATTCTGTCACAGCATCAAACCGATATGTAGATATGGTTGGTGGGAAAGACGCAATGATGAGCTTAGCGAACAAAGCTTGTGATTCTGGAGACTTTCAATGGTGTGCAGAACTTGCAACCCACGCCGTTCGAATTGATTTGGAGGACATGGAACCTCGTTTATTGAAAGCAAAAGCGTTACGAGAACTCGGTTACCGTGAAACCAATAACAACTGGAGAAACTGGTACTTAACTTCAGCCCAAGAACTTGATGGCACGATTGATTACTCAAAAAAAATTAATCTACAAGCTCCCGATTTAATGGCAGAGTTTGAGCCTGCACAACTTGTTGGCGCAATGCGTTTCAGTTTAAATTCAGAGCGAAGCTTAGATAAGCACTTTACGGTAGCATTTGAATTTGACGACTACAAAGAAACACATGCTTTAGAAATCCGCCGCAGTATTGCACAGTTCCACAAAAACTTCGAAGGCGAGGCAAAAGCAACAATCAAAATCACTAAGCCTGTATTCTTAGGACTACTCGTTGGTAAAGTGGACTTCACTCAAGCTGTGAAAGATGGTTACATCCAAATCGAGGGCGACGCAACAGCTGTACCCGAGTTCTTCAGCTTATTCGATAAGCCGGCTGAAAACCCAAAAATAACGTTACGTTAAACATTAACCTGAGCATGCCACGTTTGTGGCATGCTTTTTAACAATACAAACCTCACTGCTTAGGGCTGCTTCAAAGGAGCGTACTATGAACAAAACTCTCGTCATCCCATTTTCAATGATCGCCTTTTCATCCCTCTCCTTAGCTTGTAGTGGCGATGTACATATGTCTATCCCCCATATTCATGATGAAGACGAGATGATTAACAGTGTGAGTCGCAATCAACATAGTGAATTAAAAAAAATTGATATTCACCAAATATTTGCTGGAAAAATGGAAGCACACCATCATGAGACAACCGTTCAAGAAGAAGAGGGAGATGATAAACCAACTCTACGCTTACAGCCTATAATACCTTCCACTTGAGTCTCAATAATGGAGACCAATTAGAGAGCACGATGATTTCATAGACAAGGCTCAAATAAATAAATGTTGATTGATGTTATATTGCCCTATTAACCATAGGGATACCGCGCATGCAAGAGCTGTTTATTTTTAGTCTCTATATTCTCTATGGTCTTATTTTCGTCGCCATTGGTTTCACCATTTTTTTCCGCGACCTTAGGTTTAGTCATCTCTCTATTGCCTCAGCACTACCCACCTTAGCCATTTTTGGCTTTATTCACGGTTTACATGAATGGTCAGAACTTTATCTGCATGTCTATCAAGATGAATTGATGATGCAGCAGACCGTAAAAATCCTAAAAGTATTGAAACTTTGGATCTCATTCATCGCATTAGGGTATTTTGCTCTGCAGATGCTGTCGATGACTAAGTGGCGATTTCGAGTGCAGCTCTCCTACATCACCGTCGCGGTAACCTCTCTGTTTTTTATTAGTGTGGTCTATCGTTACTTCTTTCAAGATCTCTCCACCTTTGTCAATGACACCTCCTTTCAGATCCGCTGGTTATTTGGCTCGGGTGCAGGTGTACTCGCGGGTTCAGCGCTGATTAACTACTCCAAGATATTAAAAAGTGAAGAGAGAGAAGCCGCCGATGCCGTTGGTTATTTGGGGGGAACCATCATTATCTATGGTCTGTTTGCTGGCCTATTTTACATTGAGAACATGTTCATCGGCCCAGCAATACGCACCTTGCTGGCCTTGATGATTTTAATCTATCTGCGTAAAACCCTTGAGATATTTGATGCTGAAAGACAACAGCAAATTGAGCACTCTCTTCATCAAGTACTGCATAACGACAAGTTACGAGACATCGGAGAGTTAGCTTCGGGGATTGCCCATGAAATAAAAACCCCGCTTAGCAGTGCATTAATGCGATGCGATCTACTAGAAAAGCAACTCGCAACCGAACAACTAGATAAAGACAACGCCAACCGTCAATTAGAGCATATTCGCCGCGGGGTGTTAAAAGCGGCGCATATTAGCCAGCAACTGTTGCAATTTTCCCATAAACGTCAGCCAATCAAACAACACTTTAGCGTGGCTGAGTTTATTCAAGAATCACTGGATGTAATGGCACATCGCTTAACTCAATTTAAGGTCGAGCAGATCATTCCGTCCGATTTATATTTATACGCAGATAAAGAACAACTTGAAGAGGTGGTGATTAACATTATGAATAACGCCATTGATGCTTCTGTCGATCATAAGCGCCTCATTATTCAAGCGGAACAAAGGGGGTTACGGATTATCTTGTCCATCACCGATTTCGGTGGCGGCATTGATATCAGCATACAAGAGAAAGTGTTGTTGCCCTTTTTTACCACCAAAGAGAAAAGCGCCGGTACTGGACTAGGATTAACCTTATGCCAGAAAATTCTAGAGCAAAACCACGGTAAGTTACGGCTGAATAACACGGGCAGTGGTTTATGCGTTGACATTGAATTACCCATGGAGAGTTCATGAGCCTTAAATTACTGCTTGCTGAAGACGATCTTGATTTACGCGAAGTGATCACAGAAGCACTGACACTCGATGGCTTCGACGTGACAGCGTGTGACAGCGCCGAGCAAGCCATCAGTTGCGGGATGCGTCACCGCTACGATATTGCCCTGTTGGATTTTGTGATGAGTGGTATGAGTGGTATTGATGCGATTGCGGTATTAAAACAGACGGATCCCAATATGGGTATCGTCATTGTAACGGCATTCGGCACAATAGATACTGCTGTTGACGCCATGAAAAAAGGGGCCGATGAGTTTTTAACCAAACCGTTTAACCTGCAAACGCTCTCGGTGACATTAAAAAAAGTGCATGCTGAAAAAACGTTGAAATCCCCGCACATCGATCAAAATGATGACCTTGTGTTTGGTGCATTAGCCAACCCTATTCGACGCCATGTGATCCACCAGCTCAAAATGCATCAACGCCTAAAGTTTATGGATCTGTGCCGGTTAGTGGGTATAGAAGATCACACCAAGTTTAACTTTCATCTACGCCAATTAATTAAAAGTGGTTTAGTCACCAAGGACAGTGAAAAAACCTACTTTTTAACCCCAATAGGTTTGGATATAGAAGCCCGCCTTCTGATGCAGTAATCGAGTTAATTAATAGTGATGGGGCTGTTTTCTCTCTGTTATCGGTGTAAGAAATACGGCGTACAGGCCTTGATACTTATCAAGCCTAATAGAGTAGAAATCCTCTAACTCTTCATCGCCTTCATCATGACAATCCAAGCACATCTCTTTGGGATCAAACGCTTCATGAGGAAGGTGACAATCTACGCACTCCATCTCTTCACTCTCTTGGTGTTTGATATTGTGCTGACTCCCTTTAAGCTCACCAAACGTATCGTGACACTCTACACAACTGCTGTACTCAAACTCTAAATCATCTGATGCCTCTTCACCTTCATGACACTGTCCTGCGCAAGTCTCATCCAACAGGTGGGTGTTGGCTAAATTGTCTTCGTCGGGGTTAGGCAAGTCGTCACTCAAGCTGACCGGGCTGAGTAAAAACACGAGTATAAATAATAGCGTTTTCATGAGCTTCATTATTCTGTCTCCTTACTATTTTTATGGCAATCCACACACAGTGAGATTCTCTTCTTTTTCTGAATACCTATAATGGGATCGCTCGCGGTATGAAGAGAGTGACATGAGGCGCAATTAATCGGCTTCATGTGTACATCGTGAGTCCACTCGGCTTTACGTAACTCTGTGGGCGCATGACAGTTGATACACTGGGTATTTTGTACCAATGGTTCGGTGGTAGAGTGAGCGGAAAAAAGGATAACACTTTGATTATCTTTCGGGTGATCACCTTTGCTGTTATGGCAAGCGGTGCAGTTGTTGTAAAACGTCTGACTGGAATGAGCACCCACACTCTTAATCGCCTTAATCTCTTTTAGCAATCGCTTTTTTTTGTGGCAACGAATACAGCGCTTATTCTCTTTGACTAAAGTCGCCATCTCTTCACTGCTGTTCACTTGTGAGCTGAAGATCTGATCCACTTCATCACTGCCGCTCGTTTGCTCGGCATACCCTTGAGATGAAGCACCAATCATCAAACTCAATATGACCAAAGGAAGCATGAACACAACTCTACTCATCGCACTCCTCATCAAATACTCCCGACACTGTTGAAAGGGGTAAGGCCAACAAGGTTGTTGGCCTAAATAGACAACTCAATGCCTAACTTCTATTTAAACGCTAAGTTAAGGACTCCTCGATGGAATATATGGTTAATTTGAGAGTTATCAAACACGGCAACACCAAACGGGTAAACTTTGCCCAGGTCTTTAAATTGCACATCTTGAGTTTCCGCGTTACTGCCTGTTGTGACCAATTTACGCTTCATCTCTAAGGTCCAAACGCCATCTTTCCAGTTTGCCCCCACCTCAACATCACCACGAGATCCAGTAAACGGCGCCCCAGTTAGTCCTGGAATACGGTCTAATTGACTGTAATCCGCACTGAATGGTTTCTTCTCAGTCTCTAAAATAAGCAGAGTTTCATTGGTTAAGTTGTCCGACACATAAGCAGGTTGTCCATCTTTGATATTATTGACATAGCCTCCGCCAGTTTTATCATCGCCTTTACGTCCCCACCCTTTGTTGGCTTTAGGGTCGGTATTACTATCAACGTATTGATCATCTAACTGGTTATGAACGGCACTACGAACCCCTTTCCAGTGCCACATATCAATGTATTGGCCCGCTTTGGTGTATTTACGCGCTGGGTTTTTATCGACCTTGCCATCAATTTTTCCATCTTTTGCTCGGTGACAGGCTGCGTTACACCCTTTCTTATCAAAACCTTCCGCATTGATGTCCCAGAATATGGCAAATTTATCTTCATAATAAGTATTATCATGGCCGGTGCTGTCTTTATTCTTCAGCTGCTTCCAACTGCCATCTTCTTGTTTTATCCAAGGGAATCGGTCAATACTTTTGGTTGGATCTTTATAACTAAACAAGAAGTAGACATACTCATCATCGTAGATCGACTTCATCTCCACGTCGGTCTTTTTGATGCCCTCATAACCATTATTAGGTTTGTAAGGCAATTTGTTTAATTTCACTTTTACCGCTTTAGCTTCATTCCACACACTATCAACTTGCCCATCAATAGTGACTTCTGATGTTGCTTTAATACTTTCTAGCACTTGAGTTTTAGCGTATGCCAAACTTACCGGTGCGGTGGCTAAGGTAACCGCAACACTTATAGCAATTATTGAAGGTTTCATATTAAGCTCCTAAATAGCTTTAAAAATCTGCTGACAAACTCATCATAGGAAGCAAAAAGCGGGTGACTATTGATCAGTATCAACAAACGACTTACCGATATAGTTTAGACACACCGTTTGTGATCCCACAAATAAAGTGTGTGAATTATTGTTATACTGATGGATAAAGTTGATAAATATTATTATCAACTAAACATTCGCATATCTAAGAACTCATTATCATAAGTACTGGCTATTCAGTAGGCACAAAAAAGCACCTGCTAATTGAGGTGCTCTTTCGTATCGTTAACCTAATAGCAACATTAAATCGTCACGACTTCATCAATGCCGTGATAAAGCGCGAGCAAGTCATGCATAGAACCCACTCGACCAACCGCCAGCTTCTCTTTGACTTCAAAAAAGTCTAAGCAACTACCACAAACAATCACTTCCGTGCCTTTATTTTCAATCTCTTTTAATGCCGCCACGGTATCAGCATCTTCGATGCAAAGTTTTACCCCAGTGTTCATAAAAAAGAGTGCACGTGCTGCTTGTGGGTACTCTGCACTGACATTGAAATAAGCGGTCATTAATTTACCACCAATCACATCATCGCCACTGCCTAACGTATCACTGCCAACAACGTAAGATTTAAGCGGTTTCACCCCAGCTACTGACACAACAAGCACTTGCTCATCATCACCAGCTAACTGCTCTTCAATGGTGCCGCCACTGCTAACTAAGTGCTGCTGCAACTCTAAGAATAAATTCTGGTCGGCGGTTTTGATAACTAGCTGATGTTCACCTTGTTGCGCTAAGGTCGCATCAATCAAAGCCAGAGCCTGGTGTTGCGATAACTCACGAGCATCAATTTGATTTTGCATAGGTTTTTACTCCATCTATGGTCTTTTTAATATAAATATGGTGAAAGTTAAGATTCATGTCACTCAATCTCTCAAAGAGATCGTCATGGGGATAATCATCGAGTAATAAGCAAAACCCGCACTCTGAACTGATGGATCTAGGTGCAGAGATCAGTGTTATCTGCTCAGTTAATTGCTGTTTTTTGATCTTTTTCTCCGCCTTTAGCGCAAAATGGCTAGAGGGAAAAGTGATAATGTAGCCCTCGACTGCGTGCTCACTATCGCTCATTAGGGATCTCCTTGTTCAGTGAGTTATACCCAATAATGGCCGCCCCCAATGCACCGGTTAACTGCGGATGCTCTGGAATAGAGATAGACGAATCCTCTGCTTGAGCTTGAATGGCAGCCAATACCCCTTGGTTTTGGGCAACACCACCAGTAAACACAATCGGTGCACTGAAATTGAGCTTACGACCCAGCGCAATCACTCGTTTGGCTACCGATTTAAACACCCCACGCAGAATCACATCCACTTCGGTGCCGTTATGCAATAACCCATTTACTTCTGACTCCGCGAACACCGCACACATCGAAGAGATATCGCAACTCTTTTCACCCACCAAGGCAATTGAGCCTGTCTGCTGAATGGTCAACTCCAACGTTTGCGCCACCATCTCAATAAACTTGCCGGTTCCTGCAGCGCAGCGATCATTCATGACAAAATCAACCACCTTTCCTTGAGGTGACACTTGAATCACTTTGGAGTCTTGCCCGCCAATATCGATGATGGTGCTCACATCAGGACATAAAAATGCCACCCCTGCGGTATGGCAGATAATTTCAGAGGAGACTTTATCCGCTTTGGCAAAGAAATTGCGGCCGTACCCAGTGGCAACCGTTTTTGCTACATCACTAAAGGTACAGTGCTGCTCAGTTAACAACTGATTCATTAACAAAACCGCTTTCTCTTGAGGGGCGCGGCCACTCAAGATGGTGCCTGATGTCAACATTTTACTGCCATCAAACAGCACCACTTTGACGGTTCTGGAGCCGATATCTACACCACAAGTAATCATTCAATCAATTCCAATAACGTTTGTACGCGAACTTTTAGCTGCTCTCTATCTGAATTTGAGTAATCCGTTTCGACTTTCAGGTAACTCAGGCCAAGTTCATCTCTTACAAACTCACCAACAATGGCAGATTCAACGTTATAGGTGTGGCACGCCTGCCAAACGAGATCAACCACTGCATCTGCTTGGTACTCTTCAGCCAACTGTTTTAACAGACGCTCACGGCCCGTATTCGGTGTCATACAAGAACATGGAATATTGAAATGCTTACGAGCAATTGCGGTGAGTGGGTCACCCTCTTCAGAGACATTTTCAAATACCCCTTTAATGCCAGAGCACGCCTCTTGAACAATTACCACGCCACCACACTCTTCAATGATCTCGATGATCTTCTCGGTACCGTGCCCTGTTGGACAACCTGTCAAAAGTACCCGCGGCGCACTTTCAGGCACTGCCTCATAACCTGATTCAAGTCGCTGCTGTCCCATCGCCACAAAATTTCTCATCTGTTCAAGGTGTGAATCAAAACCGGCAACACGATAACGTGTTTGCGCGACTTCAAGTCCAGTCACAATTGAGGGCTTATGTTGGCCCAACTGCTGAATGGCCAAAATTAAACTGCGCTCTTCATTCATTGCTCGAATGGCTTCACGAAGTCTTTGATCGGTAATATCGACATCAAAGGTCTTCTCTAACACCTCTTTTAACTCCTGAACTTCAGCTAACCACAGATCAAAAGCACGCTGCTCATTCACCTTTTGCGTTAACTCTAAAACATGCATGTTTTTCTTCTTAGAGAGGATCTCATACATCTTTTTCTTGCCGTCACACGTGGTTTCCGCCACCAATAGATCAGCATCATTTAACAGAGGGCACCCGCCAGTTAGCGCGTAACCAAAAGAGGACTTAATCAGTGGACATAAATTGCTAGGCAGTATGGTCTCAGCATGAGTAATGGTATTAATGCTGGTGCCACACAAACAGATAGGAATAGCCCCTGCTGCTAAAATGAGATCCCTAGGGGTAAACTCACAATAGAAACCAACCACCCCTCTCCCTTCTGATTTTTGTTGCGATACATAACGAATCTCGTCTGAAATAGACGATTTGAAGTACTCCTGAACAGAGGCAGAAACACTCTCGGAAACACCGCTCTCTTTTAATGCTGACATATGCTTACCTATTCGATTATTTATGATTTTGATTTCATTAACTGACTAAACGCATGGATGGTCTGCTCGATCTGCTGCTTTGTTGTGTGGTATCCAATGCTCAAACGCAGAGTACCCTCTGGAAATGTGCCCATGGTTTTGTGTGCTCTAGGGGAGCAGTGCAGTCCAATTCGCAGGCAGATTCCGTAGTAGTTACTTAAAAATTCCTCGGCATCTGCGTTATCTATGCCATCGAGTTGTACCGACAGTACACTGACTCTTTCAATTTCTGTATCGTCGGCAAATAGCGTTACACCCTCGATTTGTTGAAGGCCCTCTATTAATCGGAGACACAGTTTGAGTTCTTTCTTTTGAATATTGTCAATCCCAGTTGTTTGTAGCCATTTCACGGCCGCGTTTAATCCTGCGATGCCCGGTAAATTCGGGGTACCGCTCTCAAGCGCATCAGGGAAGAAATCAGGCTGGCTCTCATATTCAGAATGGCTACCGGTACCGCCACACATGAGCGGTTCAAATTGTTGAGCATTGACTCTCTCATTGATAACCAAACCGCCAATCCCCATAGGGCCTTGCAACCCTTTATGTCCGGTAAAAGCCAGAAGATCGATACCAAGTTCAACCATGTTGATCTCCATGCTGCCTGCGGTTTGGGCGGTATCCACCAGCAACAGTAAATTGTGCTTTCTACACAATGCACCTATTTCAGCAATAGGTTGTACGATGCCAAATACATTTGAAGCATGGTTTATGGCGATGAGTTTCGTATCAGGGGTAATTGCGCGTTCGATATCATCAATATTAATGAGACCATTTTGCTGACTGCACGAGACAACGGTATGGTTCACACTTCTATCAGTTAACGGCTTAAGAGGGCGCATCATTGAGTTGTGCTCCATACTACTTAACACAAGGTGATCCCCGTCTTTAAGCAGACCTTTCAATACCAGGTTGAGAGACTCGGTAATATTTTTGGTAAAAATCAATTCAGAATCGTCAGAGGCGTGGAAAAACGTTAATAGCCGCTCTCTGGTTTCAAAGACCATTCGTGCAGCTCGGTTTGCCAACGAATGACTACCGCGACTTGGATTTGCACAGTAATCGGTGAGAAACGGTATCATCGCATGCAATACAGGACCCGGCTTATAATTACTGGTTGCCGCATTGTCTAAATATATCAATTCACTATTACCCATATAACCAACAACCATATTAAGATTTATTTATTTATTTATTTGATGCAAATATAAATAAAACACAAATAACATC
>NZ_JAKJSQ010000028.1:0-50692 GCF_050337105.1 Aliivibrio kagoshimensis | reverse complement strand
GATTTAGGCATATTGGGTACATAAATTGGTTTCGACCAATCTAGCTTACCATGCTTTCTTAGCCACATGAGCACGGTGCTGCGTCCTTGGATACCATAGTGTTTTTGAGCTTGCTTGTAGGTGAAATCGCCTTTTTCAACTTGATTGACTACTGCCAATTTAAAGCCTAATGAGTAATCTCTTTGTGAGCGTCGAGCTCGGTTGGGTGTTGGATTGTTCATTTTAAAGTCCTCAATGTGTAAACACATTTCAGGACGAGACATGGGGTACAAAAAAGCCCAACTTAAAAGCTGGGCTTAACATCTCTGTAGGTAGAATCTATACGATTACTTACCTAGGTCTGCAGTGTGCTCAGATAGGTAGTCTGCAACGCCTTTTGGAGATGCGTCCATACCTGATTTACCTTCTTCCCACTGTGCTGGACAGACTTCACCATTTTTCTGGTGGAAGTTCAAAGCGTCAACCATACGCAGCATCTCATCGATGTTACGGCCTAATGGAAGGTCGTTAACCACTTGGTGACGTACAAGGCCGTCTTCGTCGATAAGGAAAGAACCACGGAAAGCAACACCAGCTTCTGGATGCTCAACATCGTAAGCTTTACAGATTTCGTGCTTAACATCAGCGATCAGTGGGTATTGAACCTGACCAATGCCGCCATCTTCGATAGCAGTGTTACGCCATGCGTTGTGAGAGAACTGTGAATCGATAGAAACACCGATCACTTCAACACCTTTTGCTTGGAAATCTGCAAAACGCTTGTCAAAAGCGATTAGCTCAGATGGGCAAACAAATGTGAAATCTAGAGGGTAAAAGAAAACAACCGCTTTTTTACCTTTTGTGTACTCTGCAAAGTTGAATGAATCAACGATTTCGCCGTTACCAAGAACAGCTGCAGCAGTAAAATCTGGGGCTTGACGACCTACTAGTACCATTATTTGCTCCTAAAAAATTGCATACATCCAAACCTCATTGTTTGGATTATTGTTTGAACGAGACATACTATAGACAAAATGTTAGATTGAAAAAAGAGAAATTAATAGATTATTACAATCGAGAAAAACGATGACAAAATGGCCCTCTTTAAAACAGTTACATTATTTAATTACCCTTTTTGAAACGCGCCACTTTGGTGAAGCGGCGGAACGTTGCTTTGTAAGCCAGTCGACATTAAGTAAAGGTATTCAAAACCTTGAAGAGCTAGTGGGATGCCAATTGATTGAGAGGGAGAGCAAAACCTTTGTTTTTACCTCGGTAGGAATGGATGTGGTTAAGCGTGGAAGAGCGCTTCTTGCTGGTGGACAAGATTTGATGGAGCTGGCGCAATGTAAAACCGATTGCATGCAGGGCCAGTTGAAAGTGGGCTGCATACCAACCATCGCTCCTTTTTTATTAAGTGACCTAGTGCAAGAGGTCAATCGAAATTTTCCTCAACTCGATCTTCTGTTGAAAGAGGACACCACCACCAATCTTTTAGCGGCACTTAAACAGGGGCAACTTGATGTGTTGATTTTGGCCCTGCCTGTTGATATTGGAACCATGGAGAGCAAAGTGGTGGGGAGAGATGCGTTTAAGATGGTGATCAGTAAAGAGAGCATAGATTCTATTTCCCAGCCAATTCACTATGACGAACTGCCCGATCAATCGGTATTTCTGTTGGAAAAAGAGCACTGTCTAACAGAGCATGCGGTCTCAGCTTGTCAACTCACAAAAAGAGAGAAGATAAACCCCTTTAGTGCCACTAGCCTTCACACTTTGGTTCAAATGGTGGCCAACGGATTAGGCACCACATTTATTCCAGAGATGGCGATCAAGCACGGTTTGCTAAAAAATCAAAATTTAGTAGTGGTTGAACCACCTGGCAAAGAAGCCTATCGTGAAATTGGCTTAGTATGGCGATCGAGTTCATCGCGTTTAGACACCTTCGAGCAACTCGCTAAGTTGGTAAAGTCGATTCTTTAGCATGCATAAGAGCGTTTATTCGATCCTGTTTATTCAAATATTTCTATGGGTTCAACCTCTTCTTGCAGTTCGAGTAAGTTGATCGCAATTCCTACAAAATCGGTATCGGTAATGATGCCAACCAATTTCCCATTTTCTAAAATCGGCAAACAGCCAATCTTATGCTTTTGCATGAATTTTGCGGCCTCTTTTAGTCCACCATGTGGGCTAACGGTCATGACACTCTTATGCATTAGCTCAGAAAGTTGTGCTAAATGGTTAGTGTCTAACTCTTCTGACTGTCTTTGCAGTGAGGACTCTTGAGCAGACAGTAGATCTTTTTGAGTGACCAGTCCGAGAAGCAAACCCTCATCATCAACAATAGGAACGTGGTGAATATCATGTTCCGTCATCATGTTGCGTGCATCGTCAATGGAGTTTGAGCGAAGCAGGGTATGCGGGTTTGGGGTCATCATATCGGATACTTTAAACATAATGGGTACCTGCTATAAGTGATTGACTGAAGTGTGATTGCTTTTATAAATATAGAGGGAATTCGTCGTAAGTTTTGCGAGCGGAATGGTTTTTGGCTCTGTTCATCAAGCTTTCGAGCCTTTTTCTGTCTTAAGTCAATTTTTGGCGGCTTTATTACCAACAAAAAGCCGTTAATTGTTACAAATTGCGTTCTTTAGCAACTGTGAATCATTAATCACTTTGGGTATACTGTCGGCCAGCTGAAATTTAGGGCAACAAACATGCAAGTATCAGATTTTCACTTTGACCTTCCCGATGAGCAGATCGCTCGTTATCCCCAGGCAGAACGTACAGCCAGCAGGCTTCTGCAATTAGATGGTAACTCGGGTCAACTCTCTCACCGTCACTTTAAAGATATGCTTGATATTGTCGATCCTGGTGATTTGCTGGTGTTTAATAATACCCGCGTAATTCCGGCAAGAATGTTTGGCACGAAAGCGTCAGGTGGAAAACTGGAAGTATTGGTAGAGCGTATGCTTGATGAACACTCAATACTTGCTCATGTTCGCTGTTCTAAGTCACCAAAACCAGGCTCGCGACTGTTCCTTGGTGAAGAGGCACAGTATGAAGCGGAGATGGTTGTACGCCATGATGCGCTTTTTGAAATAAAATTCATCTCTGAAAAACCCGTACTGGATATTTTGGAAGAGATAGGGCACATGCCGCTTCCACCCTATATCGACCGTCCAGATGAAGACGCAGATAAAGAACGTTACCAAACCGTTTATAATGAAAAACCTGGGGCGGTTGCCGCGCCAACAGCAGGTCTACATTTCGATAATGAATTGATGTCGAAGATGACAGACAAAGGTGTAGAATTTGCTTATGTCACGCTTCATGTCGGCGCAGGAACTTTCCAACCGGTTAAAGTGGATAATATTCATGAACATCACATGCATGCTGAATATGTCGAAGTTCCTCAAGAGGTGGTGGATGCTATCGCTGCGACGAAAGCACGTGGTGGTCGAGTCATTGCAGTAGGGACGACTTCTGTACGCTCTCTAGAAAGTGCGGCTCAATTTGCTTTAAAAGAGGGGCGTGAGTTTGGAACCTTCTTTGGCGATACCGATATATTTATTTTTCCTGGGTATGAATATCAGTTAATTGATGGCCTGATTACCAACTTTCACCTTCCAGAGTCTACGCTCATTATGCTAGTCAGTGCTTTTGCTGGTTATGATAATGTGATGAAAGCGTATGACTCTGCGGTAAACAATCAATATCGCTTCTTCAGTTATGGTGATGCGATGTTTGTCTCTAAACGAGACATGAAAATCGAAAAATAACGCATAATTGAAACACCAATAAATACAGTTAATCGGCTAAGCTGACATTCAAAAACATAGACACTTGATTCTAAGGTTAGCCATATATCAGTGAGGAGTTCTTGCTCACTCATTGGTGTCTGGGCTCGGCCATTCCGAGAGTAAAATAAGCTAAGTCAGATTGTTTCTCTGGCTAGTGGAGGATTCGTGAAATACGAACTACTTAAAAAAGACAAAGGTGGCCGTGCTCGTCGTGGCCGTTTAGCATTCGAACGTGGCACAGTAGAAACCCCTGCATTCATGCCTGTTGGTACTTACGGTACTGTAAAAGGGATGACACCAGAAGAAGTGAAAGAGACTGGCGCTGAAATCCTATTAGGGAATACCTTCCATTTATGGTTGCGTCCAGGTCAAGATGTCATGAAACTTCATGGTGACCTGCATGACTTCATGAACTGGAACGGTCCGATTCTGACCGATTCCGGTGGCTTCCAAGTCTTTAGTCTTGGAAAAATGCGTAAAATCACTGAAGAGGGCGTACATTTCCGTAACCCTGTTAATGGTGACAAGATTTTCATGGACGCTGAAAAGTCGATGGAAATTCAATATGACCTTGGTTCTGATATTGTGATGATCTTTGATGAGTGTACGCCTTACCCGGCAACTCATGATGAAGCGAGAATCTCAATGGAGCGTTCGGTACGTTGGGCACAACGTAGCCGTAATCAATTTGATAAACAAGAGAACCCTAATGCGCTGTTTGGAATTGTCCAAGGCGGCGTATATGAAGATCTTCGTGATGTTTCTGTCGCAGAGTTAACGGATATCGGTTTTGATGGTTATGCGGTTGGTGGATTAGCCGTTGGTGAACCTAAAGAAGATATGCACCGTATACTTGAGCATACTTGTCCAAAACTGCCTGAAGATAAACCTCGCTACTTAATGGGAGTGGGTAAACCTGAAGATCTGGTTGAAGGTGTGCGTCGTGGCATCGATATGTTCGATTGTGTGATGCCAACAAGAAATGCACGAAATGGTCACTTATTTGTGACTGGTGGTGTGATCAAGATCCGTAATGCGAAACATAAAACTGACACAACGCCTTTAGATCCGCATTGTGACTGTTACACTTGCAAAAATTACAGTAAATCCTATTTGCATCATCTAGATCGCTGTAACGAAATTCTAGGTGCTCGCCTGAATACTATCCATAACTTACGCTACTATCAGCGTTTAATGGCCAGTATTCGTTTGGCATTAGAAGAAGACCGTTTTGACGTGTTTGTAGAAGAGTTCTACGCACGTCGAGACCGTGAAGTTCCAACTTTAAATAATAAATAATTAACGAGGACGTTATTCAATGAGTTTTTTCATCTCTTCAGCTCACGCAGCCGGTGAAGCAGCCCCGCAAGGTGGTGGTTTTCAAATGTTCATCATGCTTGGCATGTTTGCAGTTATCTTCTACTTTATGATCTATCGCCCACAAGCTAAGCGTACCAAAGAGCATAAAAACCTAATGGCCTCTATGGGTAAAGGTGACGAAGTACTAACAGCTGGTGGTTTAGTTGGTAAAATTACGAAAACTTCAGAAGAGAGCGATTACATTGTGATTGCACTTAATGACAGCAATGAAGTCACTATCAAAAAAGATTTTGTTAGTGCAGTTCTTCCAAAAGGTACGCTTAAATCTCTATAAGCTATCGCTGAGAACACAATTTATATGAAAATGCCCCACTATTTTTCTTTTAGAAATTTCGGGGCATAAACGTTTTAAGGATCCTCGCTGTGCTAAACCGTTACCCTTTGTGGAAGTACATAATGATAGTGTTTACGCTAATCATAGGTGCACTCTACGCTCTTCCCAATATATATGGTGAAGATCCAGCAATTCAAATTACTGGAGTACGTGGTGCTCAAGTAGAAACGACTATGCTGGATACTGTCGCTAACCAATTAGAAGACAACGGTCTCTCTTTTAAAAATGTCGCTTACGAAAATAATTCAATACTCGTTCGCTTTAATGATACTGATACCCAAATCAGTGCGCGCGACATTATCAATGAATCTTTAGGCAAAGAGTTTATCGTTGCCTTAAACCTTGCTGCTTCAACGCCAGATTGGCTTGAATCAATTGGTGCAGCGCCAATGAAGCTGGGTCTTGATCTACGTGGTGGTGTGCACTTCTTGATGGAAGTGGACATGGATTCCGCGATGGAAAAACTGATTGGCCAGCAAGAAGATACCTTTCGTACTGAGCTGAGAGAAGAGAAAATCCGTTACCGCGCTATCCGTAAATTGGGTAACGATGGAGTGGAAGTGGTTCTGCGTAATGATGAACAGTTAGAGCAAGCCAAAAAAGAGCTCTCTTCTCTTCATCCAGATATGACTATTCTCGATTCACCTTCTACTAGCTACGCACTCGTTGCCCGATTCACAGAGGCTCGCCTTCAAGAGATTCGTAACTATGCAGTAGAACAAAATATAACAATTCTACGTAATCGTGTTAATGAGTTAGGTGTTGCTGAGCCTTTAGTACAGCGTCAAGGTGCAAGCCGAATTGTTGTCGAACTACCTGGTGTTCAAGACACAGCCCGCGCTAAAGAGATTTTAGGTGCGACAGCGACACTTGAATTTCGAGAAGTGGATGACAAAGCGGACTTAACCGCTGCGGCGAGTGGCCGAGTGCCTCCTGGCAGTGAAGTCAAGTTTGACCGTAACGGCCGTCCAGCGGTACTTAAAAAGCGTGTCATTTTAGGCGGTTCAAGTATTACTGATGCAAGCTCAAGTGCTGATGAGTACGGTCGCCCACAGGTTAACATCTCGCTCGATAGCGAAGGTGGAAGCAAAATGTCAGCCTTCTCTAAGAAGAGCGTAGGCAAGCTGATGGCAACGGTATTTACCGAGTATAAAGATAGTGGTAAACGCACTCCAGCAGGCAAAGTTATTTTAACTAAGCATGAAGAGGTCATTAACCAAGCGACGATTCAAACTGCACTAGGTCGTAACTTCCGAATTACCGGTATCGACTCACAAGCAGAAGCACACAATTTAGCGTTGCTTCTACGTGCAGGTGCTCTTATTGCACCGATCTCTATCGTAGAAGAGCGTACGATTGGACCATCAATGGGGCAGCAGAATATCGATATGGGTATTCAAGCGTGTATTTGGGGTATGGTCGCAGTAATGCTGTTTACTCTGCTTTATTACCGTAAGTTTGGTTTGATTGCCAATATTGCTTTGGTGACAAACTTAGTGCTTATCATCGGTATTATGTCGATGATTCCAGGGGCGACAATGACCCTACCAGGTATTGCCGGTATTGTATTAACTGTTGGTATGGCCGTTGATGCAAACGTACTGATCTTTGAGCGTATTCGTGAAGAGCTTCGTGAAGGGAAAAACCCTCAGCAGGCGATTCACCAAGGTTACGCTAATGCATTTAGTACCATTGCCGATGCCAATATTACGACATTGATTACTGCGATTATCCTGTTTGCTGTCGGTACTGGCGCAATTAAAGGTTTTGCCGTAACACTGTCAATTGGTATTTTAACCTCTATGTTTACTGCTATTGTCGGAACACGTGCCATCGTGAACCTGGCGTACGGCGGTAAGCGTATTAAGAAATTGTCGATCTAAGGAAGTATTGAGATGTTTCAATTATTGAAAACAGACAAAGTGATCGACTTCATGCGTTGGTCAAAAGGTGCCTTTTTCTTCTCACTGTTGATGATAGCGGCTTCCATTGCCACCCTATCAACAAACTGGTTGAACTGGGGATTAGACTTCACCGGTGGAACCTTAATTGAAGTAGGGTTTGAGCATCCAGCAGATTTAGAAAAAATCCGATCGTCACTTGAAGCGACTGGGTTTGGTGATGCAACAGTACAGAGCTTTGGTACCGCAAGAGACGTGATTGTTCGTTTACGTCCACGTGATGATGCCAAAGGCGCGGCACTGGGTAATCAAGTGCTTGATGCGTTGCAACAAGGTACTGGTGACAGTGTTGAGATGCGCCGAATTGAATTTGTAGGGCCTAACGTCGGTGATGAGTTAGCTGAGGCGGGTGGTCTTGCTATTTTAGTCTCACTGATCTGTATTTTGCTTTACGTGTCCATGCGTTTTCAATGGCGTCTTGCTGCGGGTGCGGTATTGGCATTGGCGCACGATGTCATCATCACGCTGGGTATCTTCTCCATCTTAAACATTGAAGTGGACTTAACCATTGTGGCAGCGCTGCTAACGGTTGTCGGGTACTCGTTGAACGATACCATTGTGGTGTTTGACCGTATTCGTGAAAACTTCCGTAAGATGCGTAAAGGGGATTCAATTGAAGTGATGAACAGCTCGGTCACACAGACCTTAAGCCGAACATTAATTACTTCAGGAACGACTCTATTCGTAGTTATTGCGTTGTTTACTCAAGGCGGGGCAATGATTCACGGATTCGCGTTAGCACTGCTGTTAGGTATTACCGTTGGTACATACTCTTCTATTTATGTTGCATCAGCATTAGCGCTAAAACTTGGGATTACCCGAGAGCACTTAATGCCGCCACAAATAGATAAAGAAGGCGAAGAGATCGAAGAGATGCCATAAGGGGTCTTTTTTCTATAATAAAAAAGCCAGAATTAAATAATTCTGGCTTTTTTTATGTAGAGAGAATATCTCTAGCAGTAATTATTTCATCATTGCTTCGTTGCCGTTCTCACGGATTTTCTTCAGCATTGGTTTGATGATTCGAGCACTACCAGCAACAATGTTGCCAGAGATTAGGTGATTAGTGCCACCAGAAAAATCAGTACAGATAACGCCTGCTTCACGAGCAATTAGCTCACCAGCAGCAAGATCCCAAGGTTTTAGTCCTAACTCGAAGTAACCATCAACACGGCCAGCGGCCAGGTAACATAAATCAAGAGAAGGAGTGCCTTGTTGACGAACATCAGAACAGTCGATAAACATCGACGCTAAGATCTTCAGGTAGCTTTCTGAGTGTTGCTTTTGCTTAGATGGGAAAGCCGTTGCTAGTGTCGTTCCAGCAAGTTCACGAGACTCACTCACACGAATACGTTGGTTGTTTAGCTGAGCGCCACCACCACGAGTACCGGTAAATAGTTCGTTACGCATAGGATCGTAAACACAAGCGACCTCAGTGCGGCCACGCATGCGTAGAGCAATAGAGATAGAGAAGTGAGGGAGACCGTTTACAAAATTAGATGTTCCATCTATTGGGTCTATAATCCATTGACACTCTTTGTCTCGGCCATCTTTAGAGCCAGACTCTTCAGCCAAAATGCAGTGGTCTGGGTAAGCTTTTTTGATAATTTCAATGATTAGCTCTTCAGCTTCATGATTGATATTTGTAACTAGGTCGTTAGAACCTTTTTGAGAGACTTCCGTTTTACTTGGATTCTCGAAAGATTTAGCAACATGGTCGCCAGCCTTGCGCGCAGCACGGATAGCAATGTTTAGCATTGGATGCATAGATATTTCCCAACAGATGTTAAAGAACGAAAAGCGGCGGAGAGTATACCAAATAAATTTGAAAAGGAAAGCGGTTATTTTTTGTGCAATGTTGGGTGAAAACGTTAACGCAGTTATCAAAGGGAGAGAATGCTTACAATGACAGTATTCGACTACTATGAATTGTGTTAATATACGTCGGTTTTTTGTTAGCTTTAGGTAAGATTACATCATGCTTGAAAATGTTCGTATTGTTCTTGTTGGAACCACGCATTCTGGAAATATTGGCTCAGCTGCAAGAGCGATGAAAGTGATGGGGTTAACCCAAATGATTCTGGTTGCTCCTGAGTGTGAAGTGGATGGACAAGCGATTGCCTTGGCGGCTGGCGCCAGTGATATTGCGAATAATGCCAGAATAGTAAGCACATTAGATGAGGCGATCGCTGATTGCAGTTTAGTGATTGGTTCCAGTGCCCGCTCTCGAACCTTAGAGTGGCCTATGCTAGAGCCTAGAGAGTGCGGTGTAAAAGCGATCGAAGAGGCAAACAGTCATCCTGTAGCGTTAGTCTTTGGTCGTGAAAGAGTCGGTTTACTCAATGAAGAACTGCAAAAGTGTCATTATCACGTCTGTATCCCTGCTAACCCAAATTACAGTTCACTGAATTTAGCAATGGCCGTACAGACAATCAGTTACGAAACACGTGTGGCTTGGTTAGATTCGCAGGCATATAAAGGTGACGTTAAAGAGTCAGAATACCCGTTAAACAGTGAATTGGAGCTGTTTTATGCCCACCTTGAAAATGTCATGACTGATACTGGCTTTATTAATAAAGCGCATCCTGGACAAGTGGTTAATAAGCTTCGTCGCCTATTTAATCGTGCTCGACCAGAGGCGCAAGAGTTGAGTATTTTACGTGGTGTACTCTCAGCAATTGACAAGAATCTTACCGATAAAAAGCCGTCTTAATTGGACACGAATAATACTTGAGTAAAATAGTTGGTTATATACTTGACCAATTTAGTCGGGTATGGCAAACTTATCCATAACTTATATGTGGATATGGTGTGATATGAAGCTTACTTCTAAAGGACGTTATGCAGTGACAGCAATGTTAGATGTCGCACTGCATGCGCAAAAAGGTCCTGTTCCGTTGGCTGATATTTCGGAACGTCAGGGCATCTCGTTATCTTATCTTGAGCAGCTATTTTCTCGTTTACGAAAAGCAGAACTAGTATCAAGTGTTCGAGGACCAGGTGGTGGTTATCTATTAGGAAAAGAGCCTAATGATATTGCTGTGGGTATGGTTATCGCTGCTGTCGATGAATCTGTTGATGCAACGAAGTGCCATGGTAAAAATGGTTGCCAAGGCGGAACTCGATGCTTAACGCATACGCTCTGGAAAGATTTGAGCAATAGGATCAGTGGTTTTTTAGATGGAATTACTCTTGGTGAGTTAATGACAGACAATGAGATCCAACAAATTTCAGGCCGACAAGATTTGAAGCTTGCGGTTAATAATAGTTTTTAAAATAATAAAATAATATCGTGGGTGTTAATGTCAGCTCCTGACGCTACAACGTCTGTATTATCGGAGATAAAATGAAACTGCCAATTTACTTTGATTACTCTGCTACTTGTCCTGTCGATCCGCGTGTTGCTGAGAAAATGGTTCAGCACATGACTATGGATGGATGTTTCGGAAATCCTGCTTCGCGTTCGCACCGTTATGGTTGGCAAGCTGAAGAAGCGGTCGATAATGCGCGTGATCAAATAGCAGATATGCTGAATGCTGATCCTCGTGAGATCGTATTCACTTCCGGCGCAACAGAGTCAGATAACCTTGCTATTAAAGGTGCCGCGCACTTTTATAAAAAACAAGGTAAGCATATTATTACCTCTAAAACTGAACATAAAGCGGTGCTGGATACGTGTCGTCAGCTTGAGCGCGAAGGGTATGAAGTCACTTACCTTGAGCCTGAACCAAGTGGTCTTATTGATTTGCAAAAGTTAGAAGCCGCCTTCCGTGACGATACGGTATTGGTGTCAATCATGCATGTTAATAATGAGATTGGTGTGATTCAAGATATTGCGAAAATCGGTGAATTATGCCGTTCTCGTAAAGTGATTTTCCACGTCGATGCCGCACAGTCTGCAGGAAAACTGCCGATTGATGTTAAAGAGTTAAAAGTAGATTTAATCTCAATTTCTGCTCATAAGTTTTATGGACCAAAAGGTATCGGTGCACTTTATGTTCGTCGTAAGCCTCGTATTCGTTTAGAAGCACAGATGCACGGTGGTGGTCATGAGCGTGGTATGCGTTCTGGTACATTAGCGACCCACCAAATTGTCGGAATGGGTGAAGCGTGTCGTATTGCAAAAGAAGACATGGAAAAAGATACGGCTCATAACCTAGCATTAAGAACCCGCCTACTGGGTGGTTTGATGGATATGGAAGCGGTACACATTAATGGCGATTTAGATCAGCGTGTAGCAAGCAATATCAATATTAGCTTTGAGTTTGTAGAGGGTGAATCCCTGCTCATGGCTCTAAAAGATCTTGCGGTATCTTCTGGTTCTGCTTGTACATCAGCAAGCCTAGAGCCTTCTTATGTACTACGTGCACTTGGTCTTAATGATGAATTAGCCCACAGCTCAGTACGTTTCTCTTTCGGACGTTTTACCACGGAAGAAGAAGTTGATTACGCGATTGTGAAAATTCGTGAAGCAGTCGAAAAACTGCGTGATATGTCTCCTTTATGGGATATGTATAAAGAGGGTGTTGATTTAAGTACGGTTGAGTGGGCACACCACTAATCGTTTCTCATACACTTATTCACGGACGAACCAAATTTAGAGGAAAAGATCATGGCTTATAGCGAAAAAGTACTAGACCACTACGAAAATCCACGCAACGTTGGATCATTTGATAAAGAAGACCCTTCGATTGGCAGCGGTATGGTTGGTGCGCCAGCCTGTGGTGATGTAATGAAACTTCAGATTAAAGTCTCTGAAGAGGGTATTATTGAAGACGCAAAATTTAAAACGTACGGCTGCGGCTCTGCGATAGCTTCAAGCTCACTGGTTACTGAGTGGGTGAAAGGCAAAACGTTAGACGAAGCAGCAGCACTAAAAAATTCAGAAATTGCAGAAGAGCTTGCGCTACCACCAGTAAAAGTTCACTGCTCTATTCTTGCTGAAGATGCAATTAAAGCAGCAGTCTCTGATTATAAAAAGAAACGTGCATAAGTATTAATTAACCAAGGGTTGTAAGATGGCCATAACCGTCACGGAAGCCGCGGCTAGCCGCGTAAGAACATTTTTGGAAAACCGAGGCAAAGGCATCGGTTTACGATTAGGTGTGAAAACTACTGGTTGCTCGGGTATGGCTTATATCCTTGAATTTGTTGATCAACTTAACGATGAAGATCACACGTTTAAAGAGCATGGCGTCACTATTATTATTGATACCAAAAGCTTGGTCTATCTAGATGGAACCGAGCTTGATTTTGCTAAAGAGGGGTTAAATGAAGGCTTTCAATTTAATAACCCTAATGCAAAAAGCGAATGTGGCTGTGGTGAAAGCTTCAACGTATAGTTCTTTCAACGCATAAGAGTAGTACATACTAAATTTATGAATCATTTCGAATTATTTGGGCTATCTAACCAGTTTGAACTGGAAGGTAGCCTTCTTTCTGAACAATTCAGAGAACTTCAGCGCCGCTTTCATCCTGATAAATTTGCGACTGCTTCTGAACGCGATAGGCTGTTGGCCATTCAAAAAGCAGCGCAAATCAATGACGCCTATCAAACCTTAAAAAATCCAATCTCTCGAGCAGAATATATACTGTCTGAATCAGGTTTAGATATCAGAGGTGAGCAGAAGACTCTGCAAGATATGACTTTTTTGATGCAGCAAATGGAGTTACGAGAGATATTAGAAGCGATCCCATCTTCTGATGATCCGGAAACGGAATTAGCTGAGTTTGAAAGTGCGATCATGGCGATGTATAAAGAGCAGCTTTTGCA
Organism: Aliivibrio kagoshimensis; assembly: GCF_050337105.1. Lineage (NCBI taxonomy): Bacteria > Pseudomonadati > Pseudomonadota > Gammaproteobacteria > Vibrionales > Vibrionaceae > Aliivibrio > Aliivibrio kagoshimensis. The sequence goes on along the minus strand of NZ_JAKJSQ010000028.1, from coordinate 37,462 downwards.
ATTGACCTCTGAGTTAAAACAGAATGAGTTCGAAGCCGCTGCCGATAGCGTTCGAAAGTTAAGGTTCGTAGTTAAACTTCAGTATGAAATAGAGCAGATAGAAGAGACTCTATTCGAATAAGATCGTGTGAATTAAGAAAGGATAGATTTTAAAATGGCATTTTTACAGATTTCTGAACCCGGTTTAAGTGTTGCCCCTCATCAGCAAAAACTTGCTGTTGGTATCGATTTAGGGACCACTAATTCGCTCGTTGCTTCGGTAAGAAGCGGAACGCCATCCACCTTAAAAGATGAACAAGGAGAGAGCATTCTCCCTTCTGTGGTTCACTATTCAGAGAGTGGCGTATTTGTTGGGAAAACAGCGGTATCTTTGGCCACAACGGATCCGGAAAATACCATTATCTCAGCCAAACGTTTAATGGGGCGTTCTCTTTCTGATCTCAACGCTCGTTATCCAAATTTACCGTATCAGTTTATTGCCAGCGATAATGGTTTACCTATTATCGAAACGGCACTGGGACAAGTGAACCCGATTCAAGTGTCGGCAGAAATTCTCAACGCACTCTCTAAAAGAGCCATCGAAAGTCTAGGTGGTGAATTAGAAGGAGTGGTGATTACGGTTCCAGCCTATTTTGACGATGCTCAGCGCGCTGGTACGAAAGACGCTGCCACGTTAGCCGGCCTTAATGTACTGAGACTGCTTAATGAACCTACTGCAGCAGCAATTGCTTATGGGTTGGACTCGGGTCAAGAAGGTGTGATTGCTATTTATGACCTGGGTGGCGGAACTTTTGATATTTCCATCTTACGTTTATCAAAAGGCGTATTTGAAGTATTAGCAACCGGTGGCGATTCGGCACTTGGTGGTGATGACTTTGATGCCTTAGTTGCAGAGTGGATTTTAGAACAGACAGGTTTTGAAGGAAATTTAACGGCTTCGCAACACCGTGAACTTCTTAACGCGGCAACCACAGCTAAGATAGCACTGTCTGATCGCACTGAAGTGCCACTGTCGCTTTTTGACTGGAGTGGCACTATCACAAAAGAGCAGTTTGATGCGCTGATTAAGAAATTAGTAAAAAAGACGCTGATGTCATGTCGACGTGCCCTAAAAGATGCAGATATTACCATCGATGAGGTGTTAGAAACCGTCATGGTGGGCGGTTCTACTCGAACCCCATTAGTTCGTGACATGGTTGGTGAGTTTTTTGGTAAAACGCCACTGACTAGCATAGACCCGGATCAAGTTGTTGCCATTGGTGCCGCGATTCAAGCGGATATCTTGGTGGGAAATAAACCAGATTCAGATATGCTGCTTCTGGATGTTATTCCGCTCTCTTTAGGTATTGAAACCATGGGGGGATTGGTGGAAAAGATCATCCCTCGCAACACCACTATTCCTGTTGCTAAAGCACAAGAGTTTACCACTTTCAAAGATGGTCAAACCGCAATGCTTGTTCATGTTACTCAAGGGGAGCGTGAGTTGGTTGATGATTGCCGTTCATTGGCACAATTTACCCTGCGTGGTATTCCTCCAATGGCGGCAGGTGCTGCACATATTCGAGTGACATACCAAGTGGATGCCGATGGTTTGTTATCTGTTACCGCGATGGAAAAAAGCACCCAAGTACAGGCAGATATTCAAGTAAAACCTTCTTACGGCTTAAGCGACAATGAGATCGCTAACATGCTAAAAGATTCGATGACCTATGCGCAAGAGGATATGGATGCTCGTACACTCGCTGAACAGCAAGTTGAAGCGGATAGAGTAATAGAAGGTTTAGTGGTGGCATTATCTCAAAATGGTGAAGCTCTGTTATCAGAGCATGAGTACCAAGAGATACAATCTGCGGTAGAAGAGTTAATTGTATTGCGACAAGGCGATGATCCCAAAGCCATTGAAGCGGGTATTAAACGTACCGATAAAATAAGTGAAGAATTTGCCGCTCGTAGAATGGATGTATCAATCCGTGCTGCGTTAGCTGGCCAGTCGATTGATGAGGTCTAGAATGCCAAAGATTATATTTTTACCTAATGAAGAGTTATGTCCCGAGGGCGCAGTGATTGAAGCTGAAAAGGGTGACAGTGTTCTTGACGTTGCACTTCAAAACGGTATCGGTGTAGAGCATGCATGTGAAAAATCCTGTGCGTGTACCACTTGCCATGTCATTATTCGTGAAGGTTTCGACTCTCTAACCGAGAGTGGAGAGCTGGAAGATGATATGTTGGATAAAGCGTGGGGGCTCGAGCCAGAGTCACGTTTAGGGTGCCAGGCGTTCGTTGAAGACGAAGACCTAGTGGTTGAAATTCCGAAGTACACGCTAAACTTAGCCTCTGAAAATCACTAATAAGCTGAACGGAGATCATCCTATGAGTTTAACATGGACAGATTCACTCGAGATTGCTCTAGAGTTGTTAGAAAAATACCCAGAGACGGATCCCAAAACGGTCCGATTTACTGATCTTCATCAATGGATCATGGCACTTGAAGACTTTCAAGATGACCCAAACCGTTCGAATGAAAAGATTTTAGAAGCAATCATCTTATGCTGGATGGATGAGATGGATTAAACCCATTTTTATGCCTATTTCATCCCTTGATAACAAAATGGATGAAAATGTAGTGATTGATGGTGAGAAATATTGTAAAACGGGCTTAATAGTCCGTTTTTTTTACATTAAATAGTTAATAATCATTTAATTAACAACATAAAATGAATAAACGATTAACAGTATGTATTCATCAAGGAGATATAAATGTCTGAACAGATGCCTGTATTCTTAACTGCACAAGCAGCGGCAGCTCAATGGGGTGAAAATGCCTTACTCTCATTCAATGCTGAGGGAGCAACGGTTCATCTTCCTGAAGAGCATAAATTAGATGCGGTTCAAAGAGCAGGAAGAAAGCTTGATTCCCAAGGCCTATCTTCAGTAGCTTTAGAAGGGAAAGAGTGGGATCTGGATAGCATCTGGGCTTTTGTACAAGGTTACCGAGGTTCAAAAGGCAGTAATTTAGTGGTTTGGAAAGAGTTGAAAAAAGATCAACAAGAAGAGCTGAATAACCGCATTTCATCAACCAACTGGGTCAGAAACATAATCAATAAAACCGCTGAAGAAGTGGCACCGCGCCAGCTAGCGACAATGGCTGCTGAGTATATAAAGTCGGTCGCCGTCAAACCTGAGCACGTCACCTATAAGATTATCAAAGATAAAGATCTCCTTTCTGAAGGTTGGAATGGGATTTATGCCGTTGGACGTGGCTCTGAACGTACCTCTGCAATGCTTCAACTAGACTTTAACCCTACTGGTGATGAAAATGCACCGGTGTTTGCTTGTTTAGTCGGTAAAGGGATTACGTTCGATTCTGGTGGTTACAGTCTTAAACCATCGGGCTCAATGGCAACCATGAAAGCGGATATGGGCGGTTCGGCAACAATTACTGGCGGTTTTGCCTTAGCGATTTTACGTGGTCTGAACAAGCGAGTGAAATTAATTCTATGCTGTGCAGAGAACATGATCTCGGGTAGAGCATTAAAGATGGGTGATATCATCACCTATAAGAATGGTAAAACGGTTGAGATTTTAAATACCGATGCAGAAGGGCGTTTAGTACTTGCAGATGGTTTACAATATGCCAGTAAACATAAACCCGAACTGTTGATTGATTGCGCTACCTTAACGGGAGCGGCAAAAAATGCGGTAGGCAATGATTTCCATTCACTTTTAAGTTTTGATAGTGCGTTGAGTCAACGCGCGTTAAAAGCGGCAGAGCAAGAGCGTGAAGGTTTATGGCCGTTACCAGTGATGGATTTCCACCGCGCTATGATCTCTTCAAACTTTGCTGATTTAGCCAATATTGGTACGACACCAGCTTCACCAGGAGCAAGCACTGCGGCAGCCTTCTTATCTTACTTCGTTGAAGATTATAAGAAAGGGTGGTTGCACTTTGATTGTTCTGGTACCAACAGAGTTAGTGCTTCAGACAAATGGTCGGCAGGAGCAACAGGTATGGGGGTCTGTACCCTTGCTCGTTTGTTGACTGAAGAAGCAAAATAGCCATAAAATCATTCACAACGGCTTCAGTAGAGAGTGCTATTGGGGGCGTGTTTTAATCAGTATCAAAAAGGAATTATGATGACAGTTGAACGTACTTTTTCTATTGTTAAACCTGACGCAGTAAAAAGAAATTTAATTGGCGCTATCTATCGTCGTATAGAAAAAACTGGCATGACCATTGTTGCGTCAAAAATGGTGCAATTAACCGCAGAACAAGCTGGTGGCTTTTATGCTGAACATGAAGGCAAACCGTTTTATGAAGCGCTTGTTGAGTTCATGACGTCTGGACCCATTATGGTTCAAGTATTAGAAGGCGAAGACTCCATTACCCGTTACCGTGAACTAATGGGCAAAACAAACCCAGAGGAAGCGGCATGTGGAACGCTACGTGGTGATTATGCGATTAGCATGCGTTACAACTCAGTACATGGTTCAGATAGCCCAGAGTCAGCAGCACGTGAAATTGCGTACTTCTTTGCTGACGATGAACTTTGTCCACGCAACAGTGCGGTAACTTACGAATAAACATTATGTAAGTTGTATCTTACGATTCAAACTTTTTAAGGAGACGCGAGTCTCCTTTTTTATTGCCATAAATTGATGAGAGAGTTATCTATAATTAGTAGTAAAGAGCGGTTAAAGCCTGTACAATTCCGCGCCTTGAATTTGCTACAATGCACTATATCTGAGAGGCAACATGACAACACCAAAAATTAATCTGCTGGATTTAGACCGTAAAAGTCTTCGCGCATTTTTTACCGATGAACTTGGCGAAAAAGCGTTCCGTGCAGATCAACTAATGAAGTGGATGTATCACTTTGGTTGTGATGATTTTGATCAGATGAATAACATCAACAAAAAGTTGCGTGAAAAGCTTAAGCGTCTGGCTGAGATCAAAGCGCCAGAAGTCTCAGACGCACAATTCTCTACCGATGGTACGATCAAATGGGCCATGCGTGTTGGCGATCAAGATGTAGAAACGGTCTATATTCCTGATGGCGATAGAGCGACATTGTGTATCTCTTCGCAGGTAGGTTGTGCGCTAGAGTGTACCTTCTGCTCAACGGGTCAGCAGGGGTTTAACCGTAACCTAAAAGTCTCAGAAATTATTGGCCAGTTATGGCGTGCTGCCCGTGAGATCGGTTTAGAGAAAGAGACCGGTCGTCGCCCAATTACCAATGTGGTAATGATGGGGATGGGAGAGCCACTATTAAACATGAAAAATCTTTTTCCATCACTGGACATCATGTTAGATGATTTTGGTTTTGCGCTGTCAAAACGTCGAGTGACGGTATCCACTTCAGGGGTGGTATCGGGGCTTGAGCAGATGATTGGTAAAGTTGATGTGGCATTGGCCATTTCACTTCATGCACCAACGGATGCACTGCGAAGCGAAATCATGCCAATCAATGACCGCTGGAATATAGAGGCCTTTTTAGAGTCAGTTCGTCGTTACCTAGCTGAGTCAAAAGCTAATCGTGGACGTGTAACCGTCGAATATATTCTTCTTGATCATGTTAATGATGATATGGAACATGCAAGGCAGCTCGCAGAATTGTTAAAAGATACACCATCAAAAATAAATCTCATTCCATTCAACCCTTACCCGGGCTCACCGTATAAGAAGCCAAGCAATTCGCGTATCGATCGATTCCAAAAGACACTGATGGAATATGATTTTACGGTCACGATACGTAAAACGCGTGGTGATGATATTGATGCTGCTTGTGGGCAGTTGGTCGGCGATGTGATTGATCGCACCAAACGCACTCAATCTAAGCTGCAAGGTCAAACCATTCCAGTCAAAGAGCTTTAATCACAGAGATTAGCGTCATTGCCTCTTTTGTTATGATCTGGGATCACAATAAGAGAGTGCAATGGAAATCCAAATTGAAGCTTTACTCAAACTAACTACTCTACTTTTCGTTACCATTTTATTCGGGTGTGGTTCTGTTTCCCATGAGCAAGTCAGCCCAAACTTTGATAATATGGCTGCGGCAGACGCAAGAATAACTCTGGGTTTGGGTTATATTGAGGTTGGTGAGAGAAGCAGAGCGAAAGAAAACTTAGATCTCGCGTTAAAATATGCACCAGACTACTTTCGAGCTCACAGAGCGCTAGCCTATTATTACCAAATAATTGGCGATATTAAGACGTCGATACAATTTTATCAGCAAGCATTACGATCTTTACCTAATAATGGTGATGTTTTAAATGATTTTGCTGTCTTGTTGTGCAAATATGAACGTTATAAAGAAGCTGAATTGTATTTTGCCAAAGCATTTACGCAAAAAGATTATTACTTGGTTTCAGTCAGTTATGAAAACGCGGCTTTTTGTTTATTAAAAGGTGGCGATAAACAGACAGCTGAACGCTATTTTGAGCGATCATTAGCCCATGATCCCAACCGATATCGTTCACTGCTTCAGTTATCGAAATTGAAGATTGAAGTAGATCAGCTGTCGAAGGCGAGAGTATTATTGTTAAGATATAAACAACGTTATGGATATGATCCTGTCAGCCTTAAGTTATTCATTGAACTTGAAAATAAAGCAGGTAATACTCAACAAGTCGTTCATTATGGAGAAGTGTTGGCGAGTCAATTTTCAAAACCAGCACTCAATTAAAAGAATAGATCATGACAAAAGAAGAGATAGAAACAACAAATGACGAGGTGACATCATCTTCTAATGAACTGCTTCCTGGTGATATTTTAAAGGAAGCAAGAGAGAAGATGGGGTTCTCTATCAGTGAAATAGCAGACCGATTACGATTACGTAGTGCTATTATTCAGAAAATTGAAGATAACGAATTTGAGCTTGGGAAATCAGCCACCTTTACCCGTGGCTATTTGCGATCTTATGCCAAAGTCGTTGGCGTTGAAGAGCGTAACGTACTTGCTGCGTTAGATAAAATTGGTGAAGCGCAAGTAGAAGAGCATGAGATGCAGAGCTTTTCTCGCCAAACCAAACGAGCAAAACACGACAGTAATATCATGAAACTAACCTGGGTGATTTTGGCCCTGTTTATCGGTATTACGATGATGTGGTGGTGGCAAAATCAAGCTCAAGAAGAGAGTTATGTCCCACAAATAGAAACGGCTGAAAATCAACAAGCCTTAGCATCAACTGAGCTTGTCGCACCGGTTCAAAATACGATAGAAGAGGACACCGCGTCGTCAGAAGAGAGTATTCAGGATCAACAAAGCGCCATTGAACCAGTTATTGATTCTCCAAATCCTGTTCAAGCACCTGTGGATGAAACCGCGGTTGCTGCTGAAGCGGTTGCCGACGTTCAAATTGAAGAGCCTGCAACTGTCGTCCCAGAGAAACTAGAGTCTGAAACACCAAAAGTTGAAGAGAGTAAACCTGCGGTCACTATCGCTGAAGCGCAGAGCATCAGCATGAGATTTTCCGATGACTGCTGGATTGATGTGAAAGATGCCACAGGGAAAAACCTGTCTACTGGTGTCAAAAAAGCAGGTAGCAGTTTAACACTTCAAGGTGTTGAGCCATTTAAAGTGGTTATTGGTGCCCCTAGTGCTGTAGAGCTTTCTTATCAAGGTAAACCGGTTGATCTCACCAAATTCCCAGTAGGTAAAGTGGCAAGATTAACGCTTCAACAATAATGAGTATGGTAAAAAATGCATAACGAATCCCCAATTAAACGCCGCGAGTCGACCCGTATTTACGTCGGCGATGTCCCTATCGGTGATGGCGCTCCTATTGCTGTTCAGTCAATGACCAATACTCGCACCACCGATGTTGAAGCAACGGTCGCTCAAATACGCTCGTTAGAAAAAGTTGGAGCAGATATTGTTCGTGTTTCTGTCCCAACAATGGATGCCGCTGAAGCATTCAAACAGATTAAACAACAAGTTGCGGTCCCGTTAGTCGCAGACATACATTTTGACTACCGCATTGCCCTTAAAGTGGCTGAATATGGTGTCGATTGTCTACGTATTAACCCGGGTAATATCGGCAATGAAGCCCGAATTCGCTCTGTGGTTGATTGTGCTCGTGATAACAACATTCCCATTCGTATCGGTGTGAACGGCGGTTCCTTAGAAAAAGACATTCAACTGAAATATGGCGAACCAACCGCTGAAGCACTGCTTGAGTCGGCAATGCGTCATGTGGATATTTTAGATCGCCTGAACTTTGATCAGTTTAAAGTCAGCGTTAAAGCCTCTGATGTCTTTTTAGCGGTTGAGTCATATCGTTTACTGGCCAAACAGATTAAGCAGCCACTGCATTTAGGAATTACCGAAGCGGGTGGCGCCAGAGCCGGATCTGTAAAATCGGCAGTGGGTTTGGGAATGCTACTCTCTGAAGGCATTGGCGATACACTGCGCATCTCATTGGCAGCGGATCCTGTTGAAGAGATTAAGGTTGGCTTTGATATTCTAAAATCATTGAGAATCCGTTCTCGCGGTATTAACTTTATTGCCTGTCCAACTTGTTCTCGTCAAGAGTTCGATGTCATTGCGACGGTTAATGAGTTAGAACAACGCTTAGAAGATTTAATTACGCCAATGGATGTCTCACTAATTGGCTGTGTCGTTAATGGACCCGGTGAAGCAGAAGTCTCTCATATGGGGGTCGCTGGAAGTAATAAGAAGAGTGCATTGTATGAAGATGGTAAACGTCTTAAAGAACGTTTAGACAATGAGAATATGATTGATACTCTGGAAGCAAAAATTCGCGCTAAAGCATCGATGCTGAATAAAATCGATGTTGAGCAAATAGATTAAGATAGTTGGAAGTATAACGTGGCTAAAGCAATTCAAGCAATAAGAGGGATGAACGATTGTCTCCCGACAGATTCCCCTCTGTGGCAAAAAGTAGAAGAGAGTATTAAACGTGTAGTTAGTGGATACGGTTACAGCGAAATTCGCATGCCAATCGTTGAAATGACTCATCTGTTTAAGCGTGCCATCGGTGAAGTGACCGATGTGGTTGAAAAAGAGATGTATACCTTTGAAGACCGTAATGGCGACAGTTTAACCTTGCGCCCTGAAGGCACCGCAAGTTGTGTGCGTGCAGGTATCGAAAATGGTTTGCTGTATAACCAAGAGCAACGTCTGTGGTACATGGGACCTATGTTCCGCCATGAACGTCCGCAAAAAGGTCGTTACCGTCAGTTTCACCAAGTAGGTGCAGAAGTCTTTGGCTTAGATGGCCCTGATGTCGATGCCGAATTGATTATGATGACCGCTCGTTTGTGGCGTGAATTAGGCATTGCTGAGCATATTCGACTAGAGCTTAACTCTATCGGTTCACTGGAAGCGCGTGCTAATTACCGAGTGGCATTGATTGCATTTTTAGAGCAGCACCTTGATGTGTTAGATGATGACTGTAAGCGTCGTATGCACACTAACCCAATGCGTGTACTTGACTCAAAAAATGCGGCAGTACAAGCTATTTTAGTGGATGCTCCTAAGTTATCTGAATACTTAGACGATGAATCGAAACAACATTTTTCTGGTTTATGTGAACTCTTAGACGCTGCCGGCATCCAATACCAAGTAAATGAGCGTTTAGTTCGTGGATTGGATTACTATAATCGCACCGTATTTGAGTGGATTACTGAGAGCTTAGGTGCTCAAGGCACGGTTTGTGGCGGCGGACGCTATGACGGACTGGTTGAACAACTTGGCGGAAAACCAACTCCAGCGGTTGGATTTGCAATGGGTGTTGAACGTTTAGTTCTTATGATGGAAACTCTAGAACAGACCGATGTTCGTGCTGCAGTGGATGTTTACATGGTCACTGCTGGTGAAGGAACACTCGCCGCAGGTATGACACTGGCTGAGGCACTTCGCGATCAACTTCCAAACTTAAGAGTGATGACTCACTTTGGTGGTGGTAACTTCAAGAAGCAGTTCAAACGTGCTGATAAGTCGGGCGCAGCTGTGGCACTGATTTTAGGCGAAACGGAAGTGTTAGAACAAACGGTTACATTGAAAGATTTACGCGGTGGAGAGCAAAAAACAGTCGCACAAGCAGACATAACCTCTTTACTAGCTGATTTGATTTAGGAGAAAACTGAAAGTGGAAGTCTACGAAACTGAAGAACAACAAGTTGATGCAATTAAGAGCTGGATAAAAGAGAACGGTAAAGCGGTTGTTCTAGGTGCAGTGATAGGTTTAGGCGGTTTATGGGGTTGGAATTTTTACCAATCTGAGCAGATCCTAGCTAAAGAGGTTGCTTCTGAGTCTTACAATCAAGTGGTGATTAAGCTGCAGCAAAACAGCAGCGATGCACTGGCTAATGCAGAAGCCTTTATTAGTGAGCACAAAGATAGCCAATACTCAGTCCTAGTCGCGTTACAGTTAGCTAAGATTCAGATTGAAGCCAATCAAATGGATGATGCTCTGACTCAATTAAACTGGGTTATCTCGAACACTAAAGATGAAGCGATACTTCCTTTAACCATCACGCGTAAAGCGAGAGCGTTGAGTGAGCAAGGTAAGTTTACTGAAGCTCTTTCTGCATTAGATAGCGTAACGGCTGAAGGTTGGAAAGCACGCACTGCTGAACTTCGCGGTGATATTCAACTACAAAGTGGTGATGCTGAGGCTGCACGCTTCTCTTATATTGAAGCGCAACAGTTAGGTGATAGCCCACTGCTGCAGATGAAGTTAGACGATCTAGCTAAATAAGGCTCAGTAGTATGATGAAGCTGTTAAGGAAAGCGCTGATTGGTGGTTTTTCAATTGCACTGCTTGCTGGCTGTGCAGGGGAAGAAGATACCGTCATTATGGCGCCTGTTCCTGTTGTTGACGATCAACTCTCTCTTGATACTGAGTGGACGAGCCGTATCGGTAATGGCGTAGAACACTACTACTCAAAACTGAAACCTGCTTATGGCTATGACAAAGTGTTTGTGGCGAGTCGTGACGGTGTTGTCAGTGCTTTAGATCCTGAAAATGGAAAAAGAGTGTGGAGTCAATCGCTTGAGAGTGACACGATTGCTCGTCTATCGGGGGGCTTAACCCTCTCTTATGGCAAAGTATTCATCGGAACTGAAAATGGTGAAATCATCGCTTTAGATCAAGAGAGCGGTGAAGAGCTGTGGCGTGAAACATTAGATGGTGAAGTGTTATCCACTCCACTGGCTGATGAAGGCTTAGTGATGGTTCACAGTAGCCAAGGCGTTTTATACGCTTTCGATGCGGACAGTGGCAATAAAAAATGGCAGATCAGCAGTGAGGTGCCAAGCCTTACCCTTCGCGGGGATAGCAGTCCGGTTAGTATCTCTGGTGGTGTCTTCTGGGGAATGTCCAACGGACGTTTAGCAGCAGCGTTGATTTCAAAAGGTCAGTTGTTGTGGCAACAACCGATTGGTATGCCAAAAGGATCAACAGAGATTGATCGTATCGTTGATGTAGATTCAACCCCGTTAGTTTTAGGCGGACGACTGTATACCATAGGTTTTAATGGACAGCTGGTCGCGTTAGAGCTTAGAACCGGAAAAGCAGCGTGGAAACGTAACTACTCTTCGGTGACAGATTTAGCGACAGACGGTGGACGTATTTTCGTCGTCACTGAAAATGATCACGTTGTGGCGGTTGATGCGCGTAGTGGTACCGAACTTTGGCAAAACGAACAGTTAGAGAATCGACTCTTAACGGCACCCGTGTTGATAGAGGGTCATCTCGTTGTTGGTGACAGTGAAGGTTATCTGCACTGGTTATCACGTGAAGATGGTAGCTTTGTTGCACAGCAGCAGATTAACGACAGTGGTCTAACCGTAGCACCTATTTTAGTTGATGGTAGTTTTGTAGTAACGTCACGAGATGGCAAGTTAAAGAAAATGAAGATCAACTAACTTCTCGTGTTATAATTGTTTCATAGTTTCTATCGGCTCCTGGGTGTTTATCAGCCAGGAGCCTTTGTAGTTTAGAATTCATGAGTTGTAGTTATCGATGATTTTTCTTTAAGTAGTTGAATTTTCTATAGCTATAACCGCAGAAATATAAAGAGAAAGTGTTGTGAGAGAGTCAGATATGATACCCGTTGTTGCTCTAGTAGGGCGTCCCAATGTAGGTAAGTCGACATTATTTAACCGTTTAACTCGTACCCGAGATGCGCTAGTCGCCGATTTTCCTGGGTTAACTCGTGATCGTAAATATGGCAGAGCCAAGTTTGACGAGCAAGAGTTCATCTTAATCGATACTGGTGGTATTGATGGGACGGAAGATGGCGTAGAGACCAAAATGGCCGAACAGTCGCTAATGGCGATTGAAGAAGCCGATGTGGTGTTATTTATGGTTGATGGCCGTGCTGGACTGACGGTTTCTGATGAAGCGATTGCGAAACATCTACGTTCACGTCAAAAGCCAACCTTCTTAGTGGTGAATAAGGTGGACGGTATTGACCCAGACGCGGCAGGTGCCACATTCTGGGAACTTGGTATGGAGAGCATGTACCAAATTGCTGCGGCGCATGGTCGTGGTGTTGGCATTTTGATTGAACGTGCGTTAAATCCATTTGCTGAGAAACTGGCAGCTGAAGCTCGTGCAGAGTTAGGTGAAGATGGCGAGTTAGAAGACCTCACTGAATTTGAAGATGAATTCGAAGACGTTGAAGCGACAGAAGAGACTGCGGAAGAGCAGTACAAGCGTCTGCAAGAACAACCGATTAAACTGGCCATCATTGGTCGACCAAATGTCGGTAAATCGACGCTAACCAATCGTATTTTGGGTGAAGAGCGTGTGGTGGTTTATGATGAAGCGGGCACAACTCGTGATTCGATCTACATCCCAATGGAACGTGATGGACAAGAGTATGTCTTGATTGATACCGCGGGTGTTCGTCGTCGTCGTAAGATCAATGAGACGGTTGAAAAGTTCTCAGTAATTAAAACGTTGAAAGCGATTGAAGATGCCAATGTGGTTTTATTGGTTATTGATGCACGTGAAAACATTTCAGATCAAGATCTGAGCTTGTTAGGTTTCACCCTGAATGCGGGTCGCTCTCTAGTGATTGCCGTTAATAAATGGGACGGCCTAGACACGGAAGTGAAAGATGAAGTGAAGAAACAGCTGGATCGCCGTTTAGGTTTTGTTGATTTTGCCAAAATTCACTTTATTTCAGCGCTACACGGCACAGGTGTTGGTCACCTGTACGAATCCGTTGTTGAAGCGTATTACTCTGCGACTAAACGTACTAGCACCTCTGTACTAACGCGTATCATGCAGATGGCACAAGATGATCACCAGCCACCATTGGTGCGCGGTAATCGTGTTAAATTGAAATATGCGCATGCGGGTGGTTACAACCCACCGTTGATTGTGGTGCACGGTAACTTAGTTCGTTCACTTCCTGACTCTTACAAGCGGTATTTGATGAACTACTACCGTAAAGCGTTAGAGATCACCGGTACGCCGATTCGCATACAGTTCCAAGATAGTGGAAACCCGTATGAGCAGACGGCCAAACGTCAAAGTTTGAACCAAGAGCGCAAACGTAAACGCCTATTTGGTGCAGTTAAAAATCGCAGAAAATAGCAGAAAGCGGAGCATCTAATTTAGGTGCTCTTTTTTTTCGCCCACGGTTTGCTTACCAATAAAAAGAGAATAAAAAGAGAATCACAATGAACGACATCAGCCCAACTATCGTTAAGTTCAATCATCAAACATGGCAGTTAACCACCACGATTCAATTAGTGCAAAGCGATCAGCAGCAAGGACACTATATCGTAACGGCAGAGACGCCATTTCACCCTGTCAGCCATATTTGGCCCGATCATCCAGCAGATCGTGGCATGTTGGTGGTTAATGAAAAACGCGAAGCTGTTGTAGACTGTTTAACGGGTGCGGTAGAGTTAGCCACCGGCGAGTTGTTTGTTGCAGAAGCCATTCCGGTAAAGCGCGATACCAGTGGATGGGCATTTGTTGTTGTTCATCGAGTGAACTCAGACTTACTGCTTAACGTTGGTGATAGCGTGCTGCTTGAAGTGAACCAAGCGTATCAACAGCGGCTAAGCAGAGGACATTCTGCTGGCCACTTAGCGTATTTAGCATTAAATAAAATATTAAATGGCCACTACTGGCGCAAAGATGCCGATCGTAAGGATGAACTTGGACATTATGATTTCAACAGTTATGCGCTAGAGACCAGTTTTGTTACGGAAGATTGTTGTACCGATACCTATCGATTAGGTAAAACCTTACGTAAGCGAGGTTTAAACAGTGCAGAGATGGTGGAGAACTTGCCAGCCATCGAATCAGCGATTAATGCTCAATTAGCCGCTTGGTTAGCATTAAATAGCGATATAGAGGTGGTGTGTGACGGGGAGCGGTTAACGGATTCGCGCTACTGGCACTGTCATCTCGGCGAGAGCGGTAAAGCAGTGATACCTTGTGGTGGTACCCATGTTAATAGCTTAGCTGAATACCGTTCAATTACCGTGGTATTGACGCTCGTCGATGCTCAGCAGCTGCAGATGGTAACAACAAGCTGTATGACAAGGTGATGGATTTCTAGAAATATCACGATTTATATTATACTCCGGATCCCCCGTTTATTCGGGTGCATTGCAGTTAAATAAACTATCTTAAATTCAAAAACAGGATATGTAACTTATGCTTTCGGGTGGTGGTTATATAAATGTTCTTTTTAGGGGTGATCGCTGATCACTTGCCATTAATATAAAGATCCACAGAAATAGAATTGATCGAGGTATAGCATGACAGAAAATTGTTGCCCTAACTGTGAGGAAACACTGAACTGGCAAAATAGTGGTTACTATTGTGAGGCGTGCCAACAAGGTTATAAGAAACTGGCACCTTGTCCTGATTGCAGTGTAGAGATGGAGAAGCTGCAAGCGTGTGGTTCTGTTAGTTACTTTTGTAATCGCTGTAATGAGCTAAAATCTAAGTCGAGAACCCAGACACACTTTATTAAGCAGTAAGATCATTGGATCAAATAACCGTTGAATTGATCGAACCGTCTGCCAAGGTAGTTTGAATCTGCTCGCCACTTTTGACTTGTTTTACAGAGGTGAGTAATTGATTGTCCACACCGCGAGTGATCGAGTAACCCCGCTGTAAAGTGGCAAGGGGGCTTACCGTATCTAATTTCTCGGCGGCCAGGGAGAGTTGATGGTTAGATTGTAATAACGTCCTATCCATCGCATCAAGCAGGCGAGCGCGTAACTGAGTCAGTTGATTACTCTTAAGCTGCAGTGCTTTCTCAGGAGAGTGTAAACCCAACTTATACTGTTGCTTATTGATATGTTGACGCTGAGCCGACAAATGTTGAGTCATGGATTGATGCAGTCGAGCTGTTAACTCATCCAAACGCTGGCTCTGTTGATTGAGTTGAAGTTGAGGATGCTGTTTCTCTAACCGAAATTGTAATTGATGCAGGCGTGAATTCTGTGTTGACAGATAGTGGCGGATCCCACTACGAAGTTTATGTTTTCGTTGATCCACTTTTTGACTTTGAGCAGACGTGTCGCGGCTGACTAGTTCGGCCGCTGCAGAGGGGGTTGGGGCTCTAACATCAGCCACAAAGTCTGCAATAGTGACATCCACTTCATGACCCACAGCACTGACGATGGGAATGGCACTGGCTGCGATGGTTCTTGCCACGATCTCTTCATTAAAACACCAGAGATCTTCTAACGAACCGCCACCACGACCAACAATTAAAATATCACACTCATTACGACTGTTAGCACGTCCGATTGCTTGCGCGATCTGAATCGCTGCTCCGTTACCTTGCACCATGGTCGGGTAGATAACCACTGGCAAGTTGGGATCACGTCGTTTTAGTACATCCAAAATATCATACAGAGCGGCACCGGTTTTCGAGGTGATAATACCGACACGCTTTGGGTTTTCAGGAAGAGGTTGCTTACCACTTTGAGCAAACAAACCTTCTGCTGCAAGAGACATTTTCAGTTGATCAAACTGTTGCTGTAACCTTCCATCACCTTCAGGCTGCATACTTTCGATAATGAGCTGATAATCACCGCGAGGTTCATACAATGAGAGTCTGGCTTTAACCAGTACCTGATTGCCATTAGCGGGTTTAAAGGTGACACGGCGGTTGTTGCCACGAAACATGGCGCATTTTACTTGAGCTCGAGAGTCTTTAAGGGTGAAATACCAATGGCCAGAGACAGGCGATGAGAAATTAGACAACTCTCCCACCAACCACACAATTCCCATTTCATTTTCAAGCAGTAAGCGAACTTCTGCATTAAGACGAGAGACAGTAAAGATTCGATCATTGGTGAGGTTAGACAAAGGAATGCCTTAGACGTAGCTCGAGGAATTAGCGGAAATATAATACATATCAATAGGGTAATTGCAAATAAAAAATTAAAAAATGTGTAGTCAATCGATTGCGTCGTGCGTATAATCCGTCTGCAATATTTAATAATTAATTTTATATTCAACCCCACGGTGTGAGATATTGCAATGCTAAGAATCGCGAAAGAAGCCCTAACATTTGACGACGTTCTGCTCGTCCCTGCACATTCAACTGTACTCCCTAATACTGCCGATTTGCGCACCCAATTAACTCAGACTATTTCACTGAATATTCCAATGATCTCAGCATCAATGGATACAGTGACTGAAGCTCGCCTTGCTATCGCATTAGCACAAGAGGGCGGCATTGGGTTTATTCACAAAAACATGTCAATTCCTCAGCAAGCGGAAGAAGTTCGTTTAGTTAAGATCTTCGAAGCGGGTGTGGTTACTGCACCGGTATCGGTTAAACCAACCGATACCATCGCTGACATTAAAGCATTAACCGAGAAAAACGGTTTTGCGGGTTACCCTGTAGTTACAACGAGCAATGAGCTGGTTGGTATCATTACCGGACGTGATGTTCGTTTCGTAACGGATTTGACACAAAAAGTGGAAGTGATGATGACACCTAAAGATCGTTTAGCGACGGTTAAAGAGGGAACATCGCGCGAAGAAGTTCAACGCTTGATGCAAGAGTATCGCGTTGAAAAGATTCTTGTAGTAAATGATACATTCCAGCTAACGGGTATGATCACAGCAAAAGACTTCCATAAAGCAGAGCGTAAACCAAATGCATGTAAAGATGAACGCGGTCGTTTACGTGTTGGTGCTGCGGTTGGTGCTGGTGCAGGTAACGAAGAGCGTGTTGCTGCATTAGTAGAAGCGGGTGTTGATGTCCTATTAATTGACTCTTCTCACGGCCACTCTGAAGGCGTACTACAACGCATTCGTGAAACTCGAGCTGCACACCCTGATCTACAGATCATTGGTGGCAACGTCGCGACAGGTGCTGGTGCTAAAGCGTTAATCGACGCAGGGGTAAGTGCTGTGAAAGTGGGTATCGGCCCAGGTTCAATCTGTACCACTCGTATTGTTACTGGTGTTGGTGTTCCTCAAATTACCGCTATCTCTGACGCGGCGGAAGTAGCAAGCGCTCACGGCATTCCTGTGATTGCTGATGGCGGAATTCGCTTCTCAGGTGATGTGTGTAAAGCCATTGCTGCCGGTGCTTCGTGCGTTATGGTTGGCTCTATGTTCGCCGGTACTGAAGAAGCACCGGGTGAAGTGATTCTGTATCAAGGTCGTTCTTACAAATCTTACCGTGGCATGGGTTCACTGGGCGCGATGTCTCAAGGCTCATCGGATCGTTACTTCCAATCTGATAATGCAGCGGATAAATTGGTACCAGAAGGCATCGAAGGTCGCATCGCTTATAAAGGGCGTCTAAAAGAGATCGTCCATCAGCAGATGGGTGGTTTACGTTCAAGCATGGGACTGACGGGTTCTGCAACCATTGAAGAGCTGCGTACTAAAGCGGAATTTGTTCGCATTTCAGGTGCGGGTATGAAAGAGTCTCACGTACACGACGTTCAGATCAGCAAAGAAGCGCCAAACTACCGCATCGGTTAATTTGGATTGAATTTCTACTGGGAGAGTTGTCTCCCAGTGTTTAATTAAGAAGATTTAGTAATGACAAAGAACATCCATGATCAACGTATCCTAATTTTAGATTTCGGTTCTCAATACACCCAACTTATTGCTCGTCGTATCCGTGAGATCGGTGTCTACTGTGAGCTTTGGAGCTGGGACGTTGAAGAGTCTGATATTCGTGATTTCAATCCAAATGGCATCATCCTTTCTGGCGGCCCAGAGAGTGTGACAGAAGCAAATTCTCCTCGCGCGCCACAATATGTGTTTGATTCAGGGGTACCTGTATTCGGCGTATGTTATGGCATGCAGACGATGGCAGAGCAGCTTGGCGGTAAAGTGTCAGGTTCCACTGAGCGTGAATTTGGTTATGCGCAAGTTGAAGTGGTGACGGAATCTGCGCTGTTTAAAAACATTCAAGATGCACTGACTGATGATGGTGCACCACTGCTTGATGTGTGGATGAGCCACGGCGACAAAGTGACTGAGATTCCAGATAACTTTGTAAAAATCGCGCAGACAGAGACCTGTCCATATGCTGCGATGGCCAACGAAGAGAAAAAATATTACGGCGTACAATTCCACCCTGAAGTGACGCACTCTAAACAGGGCATGCGCATGTTAGAGCACTTTGTGCTTGATATTTGTCAGTGTGAAAAGCTATGGACCTCAGAGTCGATCATTGAAGACGCGATTGCTCGCATGAAAGAACAAGTGGGTGACGATGAAGTTATCCTTGGTCTGTCAGGCGGCGTAGACTCTTCAGTAGTGGCTATGTTGTTGCACCGTGCAATTGGTGACAAGCTGACCTGTGTGTTTGTGGATAATGGATTGCTTCGATTGAATGAAGCGGATCAAGTGATGGAGATGTTTGGCAATAAGTTTGGCCTAAATATCGTTCATGTTAACGCTGAAAACCGTTTCCTAGACGCAATGAAAGGTGAAGCGGATCCAGAAGCGAAGCGTAAGATCATCGGTCATGTTTTTGTTGATATTTTTGATGAAGAGTCGAAAAAATTAGACAACGCTAAGTGGTTAGCTCAAGGCACTATCTACCCAGATGTGATTGAATCAGCGGCTTCAAAAACCGGTAAAGCGCATGTGATTAAATCTCACCATAACGTCGGCGGCCTGCCTGATGATATGGAGATGGGTTTAGTTGAACCATTGCGTGAGCTGTTTAAAGATGAAGTACGTAAAATTGGTTTAGAGCTTGGTTTGCCTTACAACATGCTTTACCGTCACCCTTTCCCTGGACCGGGTCTTGGTGTTCGTGTTCTGGGCGAAGTGAAAAAAGAGTATTGTGATCTACTGCGTCGTGCGGATGCTATCTTCATTGAAGAGCTGCATAACGCGGATCTCTACCATAAAGTGTCTCAGGCATTTACCGTGTTCTTGCCAGTACGCTCTGTGGGTGTTATGGGCGATGGCCGTAAATATGATTGGGTCGTTTCACTGCGTGCTGTAGAGACGATCGATTTCATGACCGCGCATTGGGCGCATCTACCTTATGACTTCTTGGGTAAAGTATCGAATCGTATTATTAACGAAATCGATGGTATCTCTCGAGTGGTTTACGATATTTCAGGTAAGCCACCTGCAACTATTGAGTGGGAATAAAATTAGGGTAACTCTAATCCTAACCCATTGTAACTAAAAGATAAGCCTTGATTTGCTTCCACGACTTTGTGGTTAGCGTCAAGGCTTTTTTGTTTCGTTGTGAATACTTTCAAGGAACCATAACAAATATTAATGAAGTACTTAAAGTGATGCCCACAAATTGAATGTAGTAGCTCAATTGACAACCTATGTGATGGAAATGTAGTGTCTTAGAGACATAATCAAATGTATATACTTTTTTGTATCCTTACAAAGAATGCTTCTGTATGTTCTTCATAAGTAAATTGGTGATAGACTTACTGGCGACAATATCACTAAAATGGAGCTACGCATAAATGATGTCTTGTTAACCTTTAATTTAAATCGAATTTATTCATTGATTTGATGGATATCAAGTAAGTGTCTCTATTGTAAATTTTAAGTAAGGATTTTTGTTTTGAAATATCGTGCCGAAATAGATGGCTTACGTGCACTCGCAGTTGTTCCAGTAATTTTGTTTCATGCTGGATTTGAATTTTTTAGTGGTGGTTTTATTGGTGTGGATATCTTCTTTGTCATTAGTGGATATCTGATCACAACGATATTAATTGAAGATATCGAAAGAAATCGTTTCAGTATAATCAACTTCTACGAACGGCGTGCTCGACGCATCTTACCTGCACTCACTGTAGTAATATTAATAACATCTATAATGGGGTGGGTTCTATTAAACCAAACAGAACTTAAAAACTTTGGAGGTGCATTACTCGGAGTGGCGACCTTCACTTCAAATGTGGTTTTTTGGAGGCAGCAAGGTTACTTTGACGAATCAGCAGAATTAAATCCTTTACTACACACTTGGAGTTTAGCAGTAGAAGAACAATACTACGTTATTTTCCCTATATTTCTTCTGTTTGCATGGCGTTTTGGGAGAAGTCGAGTTTTTTGGACAATTACGATATTAGCAGTTGTTAGTTTGTTACTTAGTGAGTGGGGATGGAGAAACAAAGCAGCAGCAAATTTCTATTTATCTCCAACTAGAGCTTGGGAATTATTGGCTGGTTCACTATCTGCCTTTATCGTACAAAAACACGGGGTTAAAGCTAATGGTAGTTTATCTACACTCGGTTTAGTTGCTATTTTATCTTCAATTTATTTTTATGATGAGACAACACCATTTCCAAGTGTTTATGCATTATTACCAGTATGCGGAACTGTGTTCTTGATCCTTTTTGCTGAAGGAAAAACGTTTGTAGCACGTCTACTCAGTATTAAATGGATAGTTAAAATTGGTTTGGTTAGTTATTCAGCCTATTTGATACATCAACCGTTATTTGCATTTTTTAGAAAAGTAAATGGAGAGTTAAATATACCACTTTATTCTGGTTTGGCTCTAGTAACCTTGTGCTTTTTATTAGCATAWATCAGTTGGAAATATGTCGAATTACCATTTAGAAATAGGCAGAAGGTATCAAGTAAGCAAATAGGTTTATTTAGTTTAGCTTCGATTTCTCTTATTGCCTGTGCCGGTTTATTGTCTAAAAGCATAACGGGTAATATTGAACAAAAAATGGCCTTTGAACTAGGAAGTGCGGACTATATTTATTTTACTAACATTGACGAACGAAAGTTTAATGCATTTCGTTTATCTTTACCGTTGAAACCTATAAATACTTTAGTGATGGGCTCATCCCGAATTATGCAAGTAGGCTCAAATTCCTTAGGGGATGAAGTTCTTAATCTAGGTGTAAGCGGTGCATCCATTGAAGATGATATCGGATTTATTGGTGAGGCTGTAGCCAAGCTTAATCCGAGCCGTATTTTTATTGGGGCTGATCCATGGATATTAAATAAATATGATGGACAAGACAGGTGGCAATCGATTGATGAGTTATATGAGTTTTGGCTTGAGGCTATTTCTAAGGTTGTAGTATTGAATTCTGAGCCTCAACGTTTTCTTGAGGACATGGGAAGAGTTCAAGATCAAAGTTGGCCAACTACCTTATATAGGAAGGTAAATATCTCAGGCACAGTTGTAGCCAGTGATGGAAGTCATGAGGCAGTTGGGAAGAAAGCTTATGATGGTTATCACATATATAATGAAGAATACATTTCTAAAACACAATCATCTATGGAAGATGACTTCACAGGGTTGTTGAATTATGCAATGGCAACATTTGAATATGATTCTAACGCGGAAACTCAGTTACGTGAATTAATTCAATGGCTTAAGGCAAATGATATTGAAGTGTTTCTTGTATTGTCACCGTATCATCCAGGCTTATATAAAAGAATGCGGCTAGAGAAGGATATATTTCTTTCAGTCGAAGACTCATTTAGGAAAATTGCAATGGAAATGGGAGTTGGTATTGTAGGTTCATATAATCCTAGATTATCGGGGTGCATTGAAACTGAGTTCTACGATGGGATGCACCCTAAAGAGAAATGCATGCAAAAAGTACTAGATTCGATAACGAATAAATTGGATTCAATTCACTAAAATCAATGTAAGTAATTTTTGAACTAAAAGCCCTTGTTTAGCAGGGGCTTTTTTATGGACGCAGGGTAAAAGGAGAGGGGATGTTAGATGGTGGAGACACTGTTTTTGCCTCCCTCTTTTGAAACATACAGTGCGTTATCTGCGCGAGCCATTAATTTAAAAGGGTCTTCGTTTTTTTCTAATTGAGAGACACCAAAGCTGGCCGTTATCGAAAAATCATTAATGATGATCTGTTGGTCAATATAGTCTCTGAGGGTTTCGGCAACGATTAAAGCATTTTCTAGAGAGGTATTAGGCAGTAATACCACAAACTCATCACCTCCCCAACGGGCAGAGGTATCGATGGAACGTATATTATCTTTTAGCATCTTAGCGACTTCAACTAAAATAAAATCACCAGAAGAGTGACCAAACCTGTCGTTAACCGGTTTGAAGTTATCAAGATCAAAAGAGATCAAAGAGAGGGGTTCATTAAATCGTTTAGCACGTGCGCTTTCAGACACGAGCTGTTTTTCAAAGTGATAGCGATTAGAGAGTAGAGTCAGTGAATCTGTATTGGCTAAGCTCTGAATCTCAGTTACTTTCAAATTGAGTTGTTGATTGGCTTCATTAAGCTCTTTAGTCCGAACATCAATGACTTTTTGTAGTGATTCTTTCTCTAACCGGTTTTGCTGTTCCAGTAACTTTTCACTGCTGATGTCGCGATGGGCACCGATCATCCTAGCGACAGAGTCATCCTCATTCCTCTCCACAACTCGGGCTCGGTCTTCAATCCAGATATAGCCCCCGCATTGAGTTCGACAACGATACTTTATTTTATAGGCGTCAGAGCGTTGATTAATATAGGCATCAAAGTGCGACATCACTCGATCGAAGTCATCGGGATGAATCACGCTCTCCCACGTAAAAACGGTGTTTTCAAACGCATCAACTTCATAGCCGAGCATTCTATACCAGCCAGGACTTCGATAGACATAACCCGTATTTCCATTCCAATCCCAAATGCCATCGCTCACTATCTCTAATAGTGTTTCGAGAGAGTGCTCACTTAGCTTGAGTAATATATCGTGTTTCATTCCATTGACCTCACCACTACCTGCTCGCTAATGATACCTCAAACAATTAGGATTATTCACAATGAGTGTTAAATTTTGAAGAGGGGGCTGGAATTCTTTTTTCATACGCCCATGTTATTAATTGAGATAAAACAAGTGATTAGGTGAATAATATTGAAAAAGCGAATATCATTTCACTTGGAAAATCAATAACAAAAAAGCAACAAGGTTCATACGTCTCTTAGCGTGCTAGAAAAAGTGAGTAGAGCATAAAATAGGCATTGGTAACGTAGTTGTAGGTGAGATGTCGTAATGGTTGTTTTACCTGCGTTAATGGCTCGTTACAGGTTAATAATCATTTACAAAATAAAATATTTAGCATCTTGTTTCATAAAATATGTCATGTACATCATTTTTAGGACTGCTTAAAATTTCACTATCTCCTTCTTACATCCAAAAGAGCTTCTCTATATTCTGCTCAATGGATTTACTGCACTTAACTGGAGTTACGTATGAGTAACCAAGCCATAAAAAGTACACCACTAGAAACATCAAGTCGCATGGATCGCTTCTTGAACTTTATCGAACGGACTGGTAACAAAATCCCTGATCCTGCACTGCTGTTTTTTTGGGGCTTAATGCTCGTTTGGGCCTTGTCCGCTCTTTTATCACAAGTGACTTTCGGACTGGTTCACCCTATTACTGGCACGGCTGTAGAAGTGAACAACCAATTAACCGGTCAATCACTGGCTGGATTTTTATCTGGAATGGTCACCACCTTCACCGGATTTGCGCCACTAGGTATCGTACTAGTTGCCATGCTAGGTGTCGGCGTTGCTGACTCTTCAGGTTTTATCCAAACCGGCCTTAAAAAGATGCTGCAATTTACGCCAGCACGCTTCTTAACCCCAATGTTGATCTTGGTGGCTATTGTGTCTCACACAGCAGCAGATGCCGGTTACGTATTGGTTATTCCACTGGGCGGCATCATCTTCCACGCAGCGGGTCGTCATCCATTAGTGGGTATCGCAGCGGCGTTTGCTGGCGTATCTGGTGGTTTCTCGGCCAACTTTATCCCATCGGGAATTGATCCCTTGCTAGCGGGCTTCACTCAGTCTGCTGCGCAAGTACTCGATCCTAACTACATCGTTAATCCACTGTCGAATATCTTCTTTACTGGCTTATCGTCTGTGCTGGTGGTCGGAATCGGCTGGTGGGTGACTGAGAAAATCATTGAGCCACGTCTATCTAAAATCGAAATCGATGAAGATGCAGAGAAAGCCCCCGATCTAGGATCGTTCAGCGAGATTGAATCCAAAGCCTTTAACCGTGCTGGTTGGGCTATGGTTGCTGGTATTGTGGCACTTGTTGCCGCCGTTTACCCTGAAACCTCTCCACTACGCTCACCTGAAGGTGAAATCACTGCGTTCTCAGCGCCATTAATGCAATCTATCGTACCGTTAATTTTTGTGCTGTTTATCATTCCAGGCGTGGTATACGGCCGTGTGTCTGGCACCTTTAAGTCTAACAACGATGTGATTAAAGCGATGTCTGACACCATGGGTACCATGGGCAGCTACATGGTGATGGCGTTCTTCTGTGCGCAGTTCCTTGCTGCATTCAGTCAGTCGAACATCGGTACTATCTTGGCGTTATACGGCGCAGAGTTCTTGAAGTTCCTAGACATGCCAGGTCAAATGACCATTGTTGGAATGATCCTGCTTACCGCGTTTGTTAACTTGCTAGTCGGGTCAGCATCAGCGAAGTGGGCATTGATTGGTCCAATACTAGTACCAATGCTAATGGCGGTGGGGATCTCTCCAGAGCTTTCTCAAGCGGCATACCGTGTGGGTGACTCTGTGTCTAACATCATCTCACCACTGATGGTCTTCTTCCCACTGGTTGTGGTTTACTGCCAGCGTTATGTGAAGTCTTCAGGTATCGGAACCTTAGCGTCTATGATGATGCCATACTCGATTGCCATGTTAATCGGTTGGACCATCTTCCTACTCGCATATTGGGGCTTAGGCATTCCACTGGGCATCCAAGCACCATACACCTACACTATGTAGGAAGTGACAGGCGTTAATTAACGCATCATAGAAAACAAGTAAGCCAGAGCATAGGAGATGCTCTGGCTTTTTTGTGAGTGCCATTAATTGTTAACAAAATAATCAATTACATCGCAATTTCATTGATTATAGATTTTCACTTTAAATATGAAATGAATTGCTCTTTTTATTCCACTTGTTGTTGAAACTTAAATTATAGCTATGCATATTAACTCATATTGCTCTTTGTGGTTTACAAATCTTTGTTTTAAGGGGGCTTCTTAATAGTGATTTTAAGGTGAGTTATGAAAGGTAAAGGAATACTGTTTTTATTGGCTTTTGTGTCATTCAATATTGTGTCAGCCGAATACTTTATAGACAGAACGATAGTGGGGACGGGGATATACTCCAGCGGTGAATTTAGCGTTCTATTTGTTAATGTGGATGGTGACATAAGAGAGATGGCCCCGTGCGCCACCACGGAACGCTTTGCAATCAGCAGTACCGCTGCTAATTACCAAGATATGGTCACTCTTGTGATGACAGCTTACGCCGCAAAAGAGAAACATGTGGATCTACTGGTGAGCAATAGCTGTAATCACTGGGGAGATGCTCAGGATATATTGGGCGTTAAAGTAGGGATAATTCCGTGGTAGATATAGCGATGATCTCTTAATAAATCGCGTGATAAACAATTAAGCCAGAGCATAGGAAATGCTCTGGCTTTTTTGTGGGTGAAACAAATTAATAACAACAGTGTATATATAACAGCCTATTTGATATTTCTAATTGTAATTAAAACTATCGATTACACCCGTGTTTACAGTAATTAGTAGATTTACATTTTAAATATGAAACTAATAATTGTTTTAATTATGGTTAATATTGCAAGTTATATAATAGCCATGCATATTTATCGAGATTAACATTTTAATTGTGTATATGACTATCTGGGCTAACAACCAGAGGGCGGTAGCGTTGAATTTCACTTTATCAATATGGGGTTTATTATTATGACTAAACGTAATACCTCAATTTTATTACTGTTAATAGTAGCTGTTGTCGCGATTGCCTTATCTTATTCTAATCATAAATCCAACCAGGATAATGCAAAAAAGAACATAAAAAATAGTGAGTTAACCTCCATGGTTGGTTTGGTGTCACCTGCTCCTTCCGTAGAGCTTAGTGAACAAGCGGACTACCCAGCGCCCATCCAGCAACTGCAGCAAGCGATGACTCATTCAATGTTACATGAACAGCAAGAAAACGAATTTTTATTATCAAATAAGCTACCAAAAGTAGTTGCTAGTAAAGACGGTAAAAAAGAACTGCCTAATAAATATGTAGAGTTGAAATCAAGACTGGAAAATATTGAGGTTGTTATTAATAACAACCAGTAGACCGATTGTCACCCACACCCTTTACTCCCCCATAATACCCAATAAAAGTAGGCCGATATGCAAAATGGATTTTTTAGCATTAATCGTCGTCTGATTAAACGTCAGATCGCAGCATTAAGTTATGGATTAACCCTATCCCTGTTTTCATTACCTTCATTTGCAACAACACCTACCGGACCTAGCCAAACGGCTATGTTATCTGGGGATTTCTTTGTCTCCGGTGGTCAAGCCGGTTATACGCTGCCTATTTCTGTTGCGCCGGGTCGTGGCGGACATCAACCACAACTGAGTATTGAGTACCGAAGTGATTCACCCAATGGTGTGATGGGCATGGGATGGAGCATTGGCGGTCTATCTTCCATAGGGCGATGTGGAAAAAACATTGCCACCGATGGCGCTTGGGGAGGCGTAAACTTTAACGAAAACGACCGCTTCTGTCTTGATGGTCAGCGTTTGATTGCAGTATCAGGCAAAGATGGTGACAACTTAACGGAGTACCGATTAAAAGATAATGGTTACTCAAAAATCGTCTCCTTTGGCACCTCGGGCAGTGGCCCTGAATATTTCAAAGTGTGGCGCAAAGATGGCTCACTGTATGAGTACGGTAACACTGTCGATTCACGTGCCGAGCTGCCTGGGAGTGAGAGTGTATTAAGGTGGGCGGTTAATAAAATCGCCACCAAAGCCAATCAAAACAGCATCGATTTCACCTATCATGAAGATCTGGCGACTAGCTCGCATCGCATCAATGAGATTAACTATGTAGGCGGAAAAGTGGTGTTCAACTACGCCGATCGTCCGGATAAAACTTCGCAATACCGTTCAGGGGCTTTATTAAAACGAAGCCAACGCATCAGTGCTATTTCAACCTTTGCCGCAGATGGCACCACCGATACTGGCCAATACAACTTCAGTTATGCTCAGTCATCAGCCACTCAGCGCACGCTGCTTCAGTCTATTGAGTACTGTGTTGATAAGAACTGTACCACTAAGAGTGAGTTTGATTGGAGTTCAAGAGCGGCTTCAGAGTATGCCAACCAAAATATCACTTTTTATAGTCCTAGGTTTATGGATCGAAACCGTGATGGGACATCCGAGGTTTATGGCATTCTAAATCAATATCAGAAAGAAGATCATCGTATGTCAGATACGAAGCAAGTATATACACTGCGTAATCCTGATGGCTCTACAGTTGTTGATAGTAAAGGAAAATATACATTAGTAGGCTCGGAATCTAACCCTAGAATCCAGACTACAACATGGAAAATAATAAGGCACAGAACTAGAAATAGTGACGATAGGAATGATAGAGATTATAGATGGGATACAACGCCTGATAGTGTATGTATGGATGGTAGTTACAAGCCTGCAGGCAAGGATAACCTGGTTGCTTATTGTGGTAATAAAGCCGCTGGTGACTTTAATGGTGATGGCAAAGAGACATTAATTTCAAAAAATAATCAACAAAGTACCCAAGTTACTGACCTAAATGGTGATGGGTTAGATGACATTATCTATATCTATCCTTCTGATAATCGTTACATTAAATTTAAACTATCAGGTATCCACTCAAGTTTTAAAACGTTGCATGCCTTTAATACCAAAGGAAACACTAATCAATTTCAGTTGGCGGATGTTAATAACGACGGAAATTTAGATATCTTTACACGTTCGTTTGGGACGTTAATGCAAAACGGTGTCAATCGTAGATTTTACGATGGTTCTGGTGCAGGGAATATCTATCTATTCGATGGTAATCATTTCACTGCGAGGCAACAACGCTTTGGAGGCGTAACGGGAAATAGCCAGTTTGTGGACATGAACAATGACGGCTATCCAGAGTTGTTTCGAGCGGGTAAGTTCTACCGAAATAACTTTGGTACCGTTACTGAT
The DNA here is from genome assembly GCF_050337105.1 of Aliivibrio kagoshimensis. Lineage (NCBI taxonomy): Bacteria > Pseudomonadati > Pseudomonadota > Gammaproteobacteria > Vibrionales > Vibrionaceae > Aliivibrio > Aliivibrio kagoshimensis. Next base: position 8,989 of record NZ_JAKJSQ010000028.1, on the reverse strand, counting down.
GAGGTTCTTCTCTCGTATGACTCTGCAACCACTTGGAATAGTATTTCATTTAGGGATCTTAATGGTGATGGCTGGAGTGATTTTACTGTTAATAATCGACGCTCTACTGGAAGTATAGGTACTTCAAAACTGCGCCGCTCTACCGCAGCGGTTCAAGATAAGATCATCAAATTCAGAGAGTTTGGCGTTGAGTATAGCATTGATTATACCGCGGCAGTAGATAGCGGTGTACATACTCAACAACCTCATTACGCGTGGCCGATAGTAAGCAGTACCCCGCGTCGTTATTTGGTTGAAAAAACCACCAAGTCCCCATTAGGTTACCAACCGACAGAAACCACCTACCATTATGAAGGGGCGAAATCGCACCGCAAAGGGCATGGATTTTTAGGGTATAAAACCATCACCTCGATACAAAAATCCGAAGTAGAAACCAAAACCGTGACGGAGTTTCTGCAAGGTGAGACAAACATTGAACTGGCAGGAAAAAGAAAGTCAGTCATCGTAACGAAAAACAGTCTCAAGGTCAGTGAAAAGCAGTTCGATTATAAACATTTGGAGTTTCAAGGCCAAGGCGCTAAGTATCATCAAGTCTATGCCAATAAAATCACCAGTAAAACTTTTGATATCAACCCTGATAGTCTGGCAAAAGTCGAAAAACAGGAGGTGGTTGATGTCATCAAAGATCGCTTTGGCAATACCACTAAAACCGTCAAAAACATCAGCAGTGATTTTGCAGGGGCAGGGGCATTTAAGGTTGAACAAACTAGTGAGTATATTGCCTCTTGGTTAAACAAAAACTATGAAGTCTTGCATTTAAACTCAGTGGTGAATATTGTCGATATTGAACAACGTTTAGCCAGCTACAAAACGAAACTGATCGGCCACTGTGCCGCCGACGGGAGTATCTACTTTAAACCGGCCGATTTGATTGTGTTGATTCATGGTGAAGTGGATGTGCCCATCATTGCGGAACGTTACAACGACTACTACAAATATAATAAGGCGAGTTACACTGAAGGGTTTGATGGACTTATTTCATACAGAGGTACGCTGAGAAGCGTGACAGAGAGTGTCTTTAACAACATTGAAACCAAAGAGTGTGGAAGCTACTCAATTTCTGATTTTGATGGTGATGGCAAAGTAGAGTTCAGCTCAGCGCCAAGCACACAATCAGAGTTAGCCACCGAAACAGGCGATAATTTCTGGAAAATATCGGCACCCAAATTCAGCACCGAAACCATCACCGATCTGAGTAACAACCTTATCCGTTCTGTGAGTAATACCTTTAGTTATGATACCAAAGGGCAGTTAACACAAAGCGATACCCAGAGCAGTCAGTATGAAGCGGGTGACAGCGCTTATGGTCGCGTCGACAAAAGCGTCATCAATCGGTATCGCTACGATCAGTATGGCAATGTTATCTCAACCGCAGTCAGTGGCACTGATCTAGCAGAGCGTCAATCGACCACTCAATATGATCTTAGCAACGGACTGTTTCCAATCAGTGAAACCAATGCACTGGGGCACAAAACGCAGTTTACCCATGACGGTAAAACCGGGCAGATAGCTGAATCCATCAGTGCCACCAAAGGGAGAAAAACCAGTTGGAACTACGATGAGTTTGGCCGACTAGCGCAGCAAACCGCACCGGGCATCAACAATATAACCAGTGTGAGTTATAAACTGGGGCAGCACTGTGCCAATGCCACCACACAAACCGCCTACTGTTCGATCACATCAGCAACACAGCGTGGCCAAACCGTAGTGCATTATGACTACGCAGGACGAGAGATCCGCAATTTGCACCAAGCGTTTAACGGTGAGTGGGTGGTACGCGATACCAGTTGGGATCGCAGTGGTCGTAAAGTGGCCTCCACCCGCCCTAGCTTTTTAAAGAAACTGAAAAGCACCCAAGCTACAGTCACCTTCACCTACGATGCATTGAGCCGAGTACGTACCAAAACCGAACCAGCTGCAGAGGGTGGGGATGCGGTATTTACCACTCGGTATTCTGGGCTTGAGACCACTCTGGAAGATGCGCGAGGATTTTTACACTCAACGCATCAGAACGTGCTTGGCCACATTAGCAAAAAAGTGGAGCCACACGGTGCCTATCAAGATTACACCTACTACCCAGATGGCAAACTGAAAACCACCACCGACTCGCAAGGTAATGTCACCTCGATTCGCTACGATAACCTAGGTCACCGTACCCATCTTGATGATCCCGATATGGGTAAGTGGCGTTATAACTACAATATTTTAGGGGAGCTGGTCACCAAACAAGACGCCAACGGGGTGAAAACCACCTTAACTTACGACCTGTTGGGACGTAAAGTGTCAGAGACCTCTGGCAGTCAAGTTTCTACATGGCGATACGATGAGCGAGGTGCAATAGGCACGCTATCCAGCTTTGAAGGCAATGGTAGCCGTACTGATTACTACTACAACCAGTCAGGTCTGTTAGAAGAGTCGGCCATGGTGGTCAACGGTGAGAAGTTCAGCACCCTGTATAGATACGATGAGATTGAACGGCTTGAACGCGAAGTGCGGCCAAATGGGGTGGATCAAACCAATCTTAGCAATGCCATTAACCTTGATTTTAATAAGTTGACTCAAGACCGTTTGGCCGTCGACTACTTCTACAACGATCTCGGTTATCTTGAAAAAGTGGGCAGCCCAAAAACCTATGCTGATGAGGTTTTCACCAGCGCTAGCTTCAGAGAAGAGATAACACTTCTAATAAAAGAGGCGACCGAGCAGGCGAAACAGTATTTAGCCAAAGCAGAAGAATACGCTACTCAGAAGACGTTCTATGCCGATAAAGCAGCAGAATACCAAGCGAAAACCGTCAATGTCCACCAACTAGAAGCCTCTTCAGCAGCACTGTTACAGGGGGCGAATCGCTATAAGCAGTGGTGTAATGCACAAGGTGAGTGTTACCTGCGTCCCGCCACTTGGGTGATGTTGCACGATGAGGTGACTATTCCATTAGATGTCACTTTAGATGGTACGATTTTCCGAATTGAAAGCCAGATTGCTAGCAGCGTTCCTGGTGAGCGAACGTATACCACGGTACTGCATCCAATCAATGAATCAGGGTTCTTGGGGCAACCGCTAACCAAAGCACACGACTTCCTACTGACGGATTACCACAAAGATGGTGGATTGGATCTGGTCAGCAGTGAAGATATCTATGTCGCCAAAGCGGACAGCACAACTCAACAGCAGCTGCTCTACACCGCAGATGATTTGGTGAAAGCGTCGGAGATTTCAGCCTCTCGTTACCAATACTATATTGAGTTGGCCGATCAGCTGTTATCGCTGGTAGAAAAAGTTGCTGATTTAAGTGGTCTCTACTGTGAGAGCGCCAATCAATTGGCAGGGGGCAGCACCGCCAATGTTGATTTTGCGGGTAAAGCGGGTTGTGGGAAAAGTGACGGGGTTAGTCAAACCGACCACTTAGAGCAGATCCATAAAAACTCTGAAGACGCAAAAGCTGGTGAGCAACAATACATCTACTACTGGCAGCGCCGTGATACCGATGCGTATGACCACACCTTAGCCGAAACCTTAGGTAATGGTTTGGTGAACACCTATGTGCATAACCAAAACACGGGTCGCCCAGAGTACATCACTACTCACAAAAGCAGCCAAGTGTTTAATAGCCAGCTGAAATCGGCGACCAATTCAGGGCGAAATATACGCTTGATTGAGTACCGCTACGATGATCACAACAACGTGACCATGCGATACGATCTTGAGCTAGGCATCAAAGACCGTTATGAGTACGACGGCTTAGATCGCGTGATCAAAAACAGCATTGAGCTTGATTCGGCCACGCGCCATACCGTTGGCAACCCTGACTTAAACGGACCATTTACTTTTAGTTACGACACCCTAGGCAACATTAAGTCGAAAACCGGCATTGGCAGTTACAGCTACAACAAAGTGAACGCAGGGCCACATGCGGTCACCCAAGCTAACGGCCTTGATTTTAACTACGATAAGGTGGGCAACTTAACGCACGCCACGGGTGAAGCTGGCGCAGTCGAGCGCACCATTGGTTGGAACTACTACAACAAACCCGTCTCGATTGAGCGCAATAACAATCGCGTTGAGTTTAAGTATGATGCCAACCACAGCCGTTACCTAAAAACCAGCAGTGATGGCAAAGAGACCATCTACGTTAGCAACAAATATGAACGCACCACCGACAATGCCACCGGAGAAGTGCAGCATAAACACTTCATCTACGCCGAAGGTAAGTTGATTGCGCTGAACACTCAGACCCAGGAAGCGAATAAAGCACTGAAAGACAAACAGGTGCGCTACCTGCACTACGATGCCCTGAACTCCGTGGATATGATCACCGATGGTTACGGCAATATCGTGGAAAAACGCAGCTACGATGTGTGGGGTAAAACCCGAAAAGTGGTGTGGCAAGAGAGCAGCCCAACCTCTTTGGCCTTAGCAGCCATCACCAACCGAGGTTACACCGGACACGAGCAGATCGAAGAGGTCGGCTTGGTGCACATGAATGGGCGAGTGTATGACCAAGAGCTAGGCCGATTCATCAGCGCCGATCCTATTATCCAAGCGCCGTTTGTGACCAATAGTTTTAACCGTTATTCGTATGTGTGGAATAACCCGTTGAAGTATGTGGATCCGACTGGGTTTGAACTATCTCAAGAAGAAATTGATAATATTGGTGGAAATCCATTCGGTTTAGAGAATAACTATAACGACGACCGCTATGATTGGACAGAAGGTAATAAGAAGGATGATAATGGTTCAAAACATAATATCTCATCTGAAAAGTTGTATGAGAATAATGAGGGTGAATGGGTAAACGGTACTGCTGAAGGAGTCATTGAGGAGTTTCAGCGTATTGAGACCATTGCAGGGAGAGTTATGTATGAATGTTATGGGGGGAACTGTGGATTATACGAAAATACGGATGTAGAGGGTATTTATGACAATTACATTCGTAAAGTATATATTTCAGGTGGGCGTTTAGTAAAGAAACATGTAACAGTTAAAGTTGGAATAGGTTCTGGGGTTAAATTAAAATATAGAGTTTCTGGGTTTAATGCTGAATTTGGAGCAAATATAAGTATTAAGTCAGTATTATCTGATGACCTTAGCAAGCAAGGTATTGATGTTGAAGTACAAGGACCAAGCTTAGAGGTTAGTCTTAATGGAAAGGGTATAAAAGGAACACTAGGTAAGACAATTGATCATTATCATCCATCAAACCCAAATAACAATACACAAACAAACCAAGTTGCAAAATTTGAAAATACGCTGTTTGGGAACGGTGAAGGACTATCTACTGATGGTGAATCACTTGGTCTTTCAATTGGGCATGGTATAATGGTTGACATTGAAATTAAGTGGTGATAATAAAATGATTAGATGTATGTTTTTAATGAAATTTTTGCACTTTTCAATATTGAGTGTTTTTATTGTTTTTTGCATAGGTATTATTAGATCAATGTTTCCAGATAGCTTTTGGAATGAGGATTTTTTTGGTTATTTATTTTTATCTGTAATGCTTGTTAGTAGCGTTTTGTTGCTAGTTATCCCAACATTAATTGTCATTTTAAATAAATGGATTGATGGGAAGGTTATTATTATTTTAATGTCATTAATATTTCCATTAATTGGAGGTGTTTTTTCATATTTTATGCTGTTAAAGCAATTTAAAGATTTTGAAAACCAACAAGTGAAGAATAACTAAAAAATCACCTTGGGAAATAACAAGGACACACGCCCTAACGAAACCTAAACCCAACCGATAACGGCATCTTCATGGTTTGTGTTCTCAGTGAAGGTTGGTGACTAAAATCATTGAAATAGAGTGAGTTCAACAAAAAAATAACAAGGACAAAAAATAACAAGGACACACGCCCTAACGAAACCTAAACTCAACCGGTAACGGCATCTTCATTTTTTGTGTTCTCAGTGAAGGTTGGTGTCTAAAATCATCGAAATAGAGTGGATTTAACGATAGAAAATAACAGGGACACACGCCCTAACGAAACCTAAACCCAACCGATAACGGCATCTTTATGTTTTGTGTTCTCAGTGAAGGTTGGTGTCTAAAATCATCGAAATAGAGTGAGTTCAACGATAAAAGCCATTAGTTATCGATTTTCTAAATAACAAGCACATAAATACATAAATAACAAGGACACACGCCCTAACCAAACACAAATCCCACCAACAACGGCATCTTCATTTTTTGTGTTCTCAGTGAAGGTTGGTGGCTAAAATCATCGAAATAGAGTGAATTCAACGATAAAAGCCATTAGTTATCGAACTTCGGACGTGTTGAGTGTGTGTTGGGGAAGGGGTTTTACGCGGCAGTGGTGATTTTAAGTCCGGTGGTTCGTTTCCGGTTCAATTTATGGATAGCGTGGGAGTATGATTTCACTTCTCCCACAATACTGGCGCGGTTTTGTTCAAGAGTGGTGCAGAGTTTTAGCCACTCTTTCTGTTCAACGTTCAACTGTTGTAAAACGGGAGGGGTAGAGGCATCAATCGCACCGCGTTTATTCGGCTTTATCTGTTTACCGCTCCAATCAACAAGCTCTAGGTAGTCATCCAATCTAAACGGAATGCCTTTAATCATCTCGTTGGTTGGGTTACCAATGAAGGGATGCAGGCAAGGGGGAGTTAACTTCTTCGATTTAAGGGCTGCGAGCCGCTCTTTTACTGAGGTGAAATCAGAGGTTTCAAGTGAGTCTGCCATGCTGGCTCGAATCGGATTTAAATCGACATAAGCCATCGCGGTTAGCAGCGCTTTCTCATCCAGCAGCGCCTGGCTTTTAAAACGGCCTTCCCAGAAGTGTCCAGTGCAGTCATCCTCTTTGTTCGCCAGCCTTGCAATGGTTTGATTGATGATTTTCATGAACCAACTGATGCTTGATAACCGTTCGCGCCACTCGGAGATGATTTGTTGGCACACGGCTTTGGTTGAGCTATGAGTGTCTTGTTTCGTTAAATAGCGGTGAATCAATACTGGCATTTCATGCAATGAACACCAACGGTCTACTACTTCTTGCTCAGACAGTTTTTTAACGCCATCACAATCAATACTGAGCACCAAATGGTAGTGATTATTCATGATGGCATAGGCACAGATATCAATACAAAACATGGCGCTGAGCTCTTTGAGTTTATCTTCAATCCAACCGCGACGGTGCTCAAAGCTCTGCTGAGTAACACTATCTACACCACACAAATAACTGCGTCTCACACATCGAGAGACAATGTGATAATAGGGCGTCGCCTCTGAGCAGATAAGCTGACTTCTTGGTACGGTCACTGGAAATATATCTCACTACAAATTGAACATGATGACAGTGTAAGCAGGTTTTCTCATGTAGAGATACAGGAATGAAAGACCCTGCGAGTGAGTCAGTGTTGAATTTGAAATAGATGAAACCAGTGAAGTTAAAAGTGCGAGAGCAGTGCTTAGAGTGTATGTCCCTTTAATATTCCTTTAATATTTATCCCTTTAATATTTCCCGGTAACAAATAACCAAGGTATATATCATGAATAAGCTGTCACTTTTAATTATATTGTTGATTACTTCTTTTTCTTCTTCGGCAGTTATCACCAAAGGAACGATTTCTATTCTTAGATCTCCTAGTTACGAAACAGGTTCAATTTACTTTAAATTGGATTCAATGCCTTCAGGCGTCACAAAATGGTTTTTTGCTGTGTCTACTACAAATGTTAGTGCCGGCTGTACACGCCAAGGTAATACTGAAAGTTTAAATCGTACGTATTCAATGCTACTTGCAGCTAAAACGTCGAATAAAAAGGTCACTGTTGATTACTGTTTGGATTCGAATGGTTATGGTGCTGTGAGATTCGTACAGATGGAATAGTTACTAAATTTAAATAACACACGTTGGAAATTATTAGAATGAAAAAATTAATTTTTTATATTCAAAACAGTTTTACTTCAAAGGAAATAAAAATGAAAAAGTTCGGTTTTTTACTATTAATGTTATTTTCCACTACCGTTAATGCTGAGTACCAGAAAGGCACAATTGACAAGATCAGAATGTGTGGTACAGGTGAAAGTGGCTGGATTAGAACTGTACAGTTTCAGATAAATGGTAAATGGTTTGGAACTTATGCTGATCATCACTATGGTGCTGGTGGTACTAGTTATGATAATAACCAAACTACCTCAATGCTCTTCATGGCTTTTTCTCAAGCTAAAGTTGTTGAAATAAACGCGAACGGGGGTTGGGATAAATATTTTACTAAATGTGGTCAAGCTAATGGAATTACTTTTCACGGCCGAGGTGGCGACTACATCCAGCTATCTAGGGAATAAAAAACGCATTTATATTTCGTTTACTTAAAAGGACTTAAAATGAAAAAACTATTAATAACAACCTCCTTTCTATTCACCGTATTCTTTTCACCACTTTCTTCAGCAGTTGATGCAAAAGGAACCATTGAAGAGATGCAAATATGTGGTACAGGTTCTCAAAGTGGAAATCAATGGATTCGTACTTTACAGTTTAAAATAGATGGAAAGTGGTTTTCTACTTGGGCTGATAATTACGGAACTAGTAATTCCGATCTTGACAACAGTATATCTTCCTCTGTTCTGATGATGGCTTATTCACAAAATCTGATGGTTGAGATAAGGGCAACTGAAGCGTGGCATGCTGTTCATAATAAATGCGGAGTTACATCTGGCGCTATATTCCACGGAAACGCAGGCGACTACATCCGTTTAGTGAAATAAATCGAAGGATTAAGCATGAAGTTGTTATCAATACTATTCTTAGTGTTATCTATGTTTTCGGCTCCATCATTCTCAGCTGATGTTACAAGTGAGCCAATGCAAATAACAAAAATTATGACTACTAATGGTGATGCATTTATTATATTTTTTGATAAAGAGGTGAGTCCAAGCTGTCATTATAATGGAACCAACTCTGGAACCAACTC